>BQIX01000031.1 GCA_021604145.1 Nitrospirales bacterium | reverse complement strand
CGACACGACGATTCATTTACCAAAGGACCACGAATGAGTAATCAGACTGCCGAAAAAGATGGGAAAAAGCGCGCACTTGATCTCGCCCTGACTCAAATTGAGAAGTCGTTTGGGAAGGGAGCGATTATGAAGCTCGGAGGCGCTGAGGTTCAGGCCGATATTCCCGCAATTCCAACTGGATCTCTGGGACTGGATTTAGCCCTGGGAGTTGGAGGACTACCGCGCGGGCGGGTCGTAGAGATCTTTGGCCCAGAGTCTTCCGGAAAAACCACGTTATGCCTGCATGTGATCGCGCAAGCTCAAAAAGCGGGCGGAGCGGCGGCCTTTATCGATGCTGAGCATGCACTCGATATTGCGTACGCCAAGAAGTTAGGGGTGGAAACGGATGACTTACTCGTAGCCCAACCGGATACCGGAGAGCAAGCGTTAGAAATTACTGAGACCTTGGTCCGAAGCGGGGCGTTAGATGTCATCGTTGTCGACTCGGTGGCCGCGTTAGTGCCGCGTGCTGAAATCGAAGGAGAAATGGGTGATTCTCATATGGGGCTGCAGGCCCGCCTCATGTCTCAGGCTCTTCGTAAGCTGACGGGGGCGATTTCAAAATCGCACGCGACCATCATTTTCATCAATCAAATACGAATGAAAATCGGCGTGATGTTTGGAAATCCAGAAACCACGACTGGTGGTAATGCTTTGAAATTTTATTCGTCTGTCCGGTTGGATATTCGACGTATCGAATCGATCAAGGAAGGCCAAGACGTGATGGGTAACCGGGTTCGCGTCAAGGTGGTCAAAAATAAAACGGCGCCGCCATTTAAACAAGCTGAATTCGATATTATGTTTGCCGAAGGGATTTCGAAAGTTGGCGAACTTGTCGATTTGGGGGTTGACCGCCGAATTGTTGACAAAGCCGGTGCATGGTATTCCTATAAGGAAGAACGCCTCGGGCAGGGCCGAGAGGCAGTCAAAACGTTCCTAAAATCTAATCCTGATATCGCGAAAGACATTGAACGGCAGATACGAGAGGCTGCAGGTCTTGTTTCCCCGACTGAGAACCCTGAACAAACCCTATCAGAACCCAAAGTTGCAGGAAAGAAAGCTGTGGGGAGCAAAGGCTAAATTCATTGTGTAAGAAGTGTTCATTATGCAGATCTTAGCGACTATTCATTGTGCGCCTGTTAATCCATGAATTTTTCTGCACATGAACTTCGTCAATCCTTTCTTGAGTACTTTTCAGAGTACGGGCATAATTCCGTTCCCAGCGCTCCGCTCATCCCTCAAGCTGATCCGACGCTCTTATTCACCAACGCAGGCATGAACCAGTTTAAGCGTGTGTTTCTTGGTGAGGAAACGCGTGCGTATGCTAGGGCAGTCAGCATTCAAAAGTGCATGCGTGCTGGTGGTAAGCATAACGATTTGGAAAATGTCGGGTATACGAATCGGCACCATACGTTTTTTGAAATGCTTGGCAATTTTTCCTTTGGCGACTATTTCAAGGAGGAGGCGATCGTCTTTGGGTGGGAATACTTGACCAAAGTTGTTGGGTTGCCGATTGAGCGTCTTTGGGTCACAGTCTATCGCGAAGATGATGAGGCGTTCGACATCTGGAAACATCGTATGGCCGTGCCGTCTGCTCGTATTATCCGGCTTGGAGAAAAAGACAATTTTTGGCAAATGGGAGACACCGGACCCTGTGGGCCATGTTCTGAGATTCATATCGATCAAGGTGACGCTTTAGGGTGTGGTCGATCGACCTGTGGCGTGGGTTGTGATTGCGACCGGTATCTCGAGATATGGAATCTGGTTTTTATGCAATATGACCGAGATGGGTCTGGAACTCTTCATCCATTGCCAAAGCCTAGCATTGATACCGGGATGGGGCTTGAGCGTTTAGCGGCGGTGAATCAGGCTGTCACTTCTAATTTTGACACTGATCTTTTTCAACCCCTCTTGATGGCCATTGGAGAACGAACGAAGAACGCATACGGAACGAATCCAGGCACAGATCGATCGATGCGGGTGATTGCTGATCATTTGCGCGCCATCACCTTTCTCATTGACGATGGCATTTTGCCGTCGAATGAAGGTCGGGGCTATGTGTTGCGACGCATTCTCCGGCGGGCTTCTCGGTACGGTCGTCTCTTAGGATGTACGGAACCATTTCTCTATGAACTCACTGAACGGGTCGTTCAAGAAATGAAGGCAGCCTATCCTTCTCTTGAGCAGAGTTCATCGATTGTCGCGGAAGTTGTTCAGCGTGAAGAAGAGCGATTTATCGGAACATTAGAGCAGGGCACTCCTATTCTTGATCGCCTTGTGAAGGAGGCCAAGACGCAGGGTCTGAATATGCTGGAAGGAGAAACGGTATTTAAGCTCTATGATACTTATGGGTTTCCGTTAGATCTCGTCGAGGATGCTGCTCGTGAAGAAAATTTAGTATTAGATCATGAAGGATACCAGCGCGCGCTAAGTGCACAGCGTGAACGTGCAAGAAAGGCAACAGCTTTTACAACTTCCGAGGTAAAGCCGTATCTGAATGAACTGAAGACATTGGCCTCTCCAACAACGTTTATTGGTTATCAATCGTATGAAGGGGAGGGAACTGTCCAAGCCATACTTCGGGACGAACAATTGATTCAGGATACAGCCCAAGGTGATCAAGTTGAGCTTGTTCTAGAGACTTCTCCGTTTTACCCGGAGGGTGGAGGCCAAGTCGGCGACCAGGGTGTGCTGACAGGTCCGCATGGCCGAATTCAGATCCAATCCACGTCCAAAACGGACATGGGATTTTTCTTGCATCAAGGACGAATAATGGAAGGCAGTCTTCGTGTCGGTGACCCTGTCAAGGCAGCGGTGAATATGGCAGCACGAAATGATGCTGCGAGAAATCATACGGCGACGCATCTTCTGCATGCCGCGTTGCGTGAATTGTTAGGTCCGCATGTCAAACAGTATGGATCGCTTGTGGCTCCGAATCGTTTACGGTTTGATTTTGCACATTTCAAGCCATTGTCTCATCGAGATATCGATGACATTGAATCGTTAGTAAATGAGCAAATACGAGAAAACACTGTTGTCCAGACGAATGTCATGGGCATTCAGGACGCGATTGATGAGGGAGCCCTCGCATTCTTTGGCGATAAATATGGAACGGAAGTCCGTGTGGTCGGAGTCGGATCCTTTAGTAAAGAGTTATGCGGAGGAACACATTGCACGCAGACGGGAGAAATCGGCATCTTTCGAATTATCTCGGAAGGGGGGATTTCTGCGGGTGTTCGTCGGATTGAGGCACTGACCGGTGCTGGTGCATTGCAGCACACCAAGCAGGTTGAAACGCAAATACGTGACCTTTCGGCATTGCTGAAAGTCAGTTCCAATGATTTGATCTCCAAGACGCAAAAAACGCTCACGGCCTTAAAAGATACGGAACGTGAGCTTGAACAGCTAAAAATGAAATTTGTTACTAAAGAGTTAGATGATGCATCGATTGAATCCCGCCAGATTCATAGCATTCAGGTCCAGACGCAACGAGTGGATGGGTTGACCATGCCGGAATTACGTGCACTTTCTGACCGAATTCGTCATACCGTTCCTAGTGGTGTCTTGGTTCTTGGCTCGGCAAAGGATGAGAAGGTTTCATTGTTGGTGATTGTCACCAAAGATGTGACGACACGCATCAAAGCAGGAGATGTTGCCAAGTCGATTGCGGCGCATGTTGATGGTTCTGGGGGAGGTCGTCCGGATATGGCTCAGGCAGGAGGAAGTCGTCCAGAAGGGATTCAAGAAGCTCTTTCAAAGGTCTTTGAATTCGTTGAAGAACATGGAGGGTCAGAGTCTTATTCGAATACATGAATCGGATGTTCGTTAATTTATTTGGCAAAAAACCGAAAATATCTCTATCCCCCTTTCCTCAGCATCAAATCCGTACATTTTAGGCATTTTCAGTTTTCAGAAGATAGACGAAGATCGCAACGGTTTGGATGGCCAACAATAATCAGGGTATGGCAGCATAGAACACAATATGATGCGAATGTCTTGAAGGCTAGGTGTGAAAAAACTCTTCTTTATCGGTTTGCTTCTTTTCCTCGCAGTTCTCGCCAGCATTCTTATGCTCAATCAACCAGCGGGAGATTCAGGTACGACACGGATCGTAAATATTCAGCGAGGCATGTCGTTGGGAGAAGTGGCCGAATTCCTACAAGAACAACGTCTCATTGCCAATGCACAATGGTTTCGGGTCATCGGCAAACTTACGAGAGCCGATCGCAAGATACAGCCGGGAGAATATGAGCTTCATGCTGGATTAACACCGACAGAAATTCTTTCACGATTAAAGGAAGGCAAGGTGTACTATCATGCTGTGACCATTCCAGAAGGGTATACAGTGCGTCAGATTGCCGAAGTTCTTTCGAAAAAAGATCTGGTTGATGAAGAAACGTTTTTAGCCTTGACTCATGATTCGGACTTCATTAAAAGCCTGAATTTACGCGTGCACAGTTTAGAAGGCTATTTATTTCCCGACACCTATTTTCTGACACGGTTGACTCCTGAAGAAGAAACGATTCGAATATTTGTTCAGAGATTCTGGAAAGCGTTTTCTCCAACGATGCAGGCACGTGCTAAGGAAATGGACATGTCGGTACAGGAAGTCTTGACCTTAGCATCGGTGGTAGAAAAGGAGACGGGCTTGTCGCGGGAACGGTCAATGGTTGCAGGCGTATTTCATAACCGCTTGGCACAAAATATTCCTCTTCAAAGTGATCCAACCGTCATCTACGCAATCGAGGCCTTTGACGGAAATATACGAAAACGTGATTTGTCTATCGATAGTCCCTATAATACTTATCAAGTTCGTGGTCTTCCTCCTGGTCCCATTGCGAATCCAGGTGAGGCGGCCATTCACGCGGCGTTGTATCCGACTCCTTCAGATTATGTGTACTTTGTTTCCAAAAACGATGGGAGTCATCAATTTTCTGTGACGTTGGCCGAGCACAACCGTGCTGTAGAAAAGTATCAGAAAAAACTGCGCAAACAAGCTTCATGATAGTTCGTTTCGATCTCAATGACCCCTGAAGAGAAATTACAAGAACTTGGCATCGTTCTTCCCTCGGCTCCCAATCCTCTGGCCTCATATGTTCCAGCCTGTTTAGCCGGCGACTTGCTTTTTGTGAGCGGGGTCCTTCCTTTTCAGGATGGGAAGCTGACCCTGACTGGGAAACTTGGCCAGGAGCTGAGTACAGAGCAAGGATACGAGGCCTCACAGACGGCGGTGCTGAATGCCTTAGCAATCATTCAGCAAGAGCTTGGGACGTTGGAGCGAGTGAAGCAAATTGTGCGAATGACAGGGTACGTGGCTTCGGCGACTGGATTTTCTGAACAGCCGGCGGTGATTAATGGCGCTTCTGACTTTTTAGTCCAAGTGTTTGGAGAGTTTGGGCGACATGCGCGGCTCGCTGTCGGTGCGGCTGAGCTTCCACTTCATGCACCAGTTGAGCTCGAATTGATTGTTCAGGTGATAACTTGATGTGTCAATGATTTCTGAGAAATTTCATGACGAACCACTCGTATTCAAACTCTGTATCAGTTTCTGATTCAAATTTTTACTCTCACCCTCATGTGGTATTCACGTCAACGCATAGTTTCTTCCGGCCTCACGTTCATTGTTTGACTCCCCAAAAGACTGCTTGATATAGTCTTTTCAAGATATTCACCACGTCAAAGCGTGTGTAAATAGGAGGTATCGCGAGTTTTCGCCCATGGAGGCGGTCTCATCGTCTTTCTTGATATCTTCGTAGTATTTTCCTCTACGAAACTCAATTTTAACATCATAAGGGTTTTGGTTATGAACAATAAATTTGCTCTTTTTATCGTGGGCTTCATTGTTTCTGCCTTTTTTCCCAGTATCATCTATGCGGAACTTCATCCAGAATCTGGGCCATTGGGAACGACTGTGACAATCAGTGGAGGGGAGTTTGGAGACTTTCAATCCACACAGAACAATCGGGTTGAATTTAATGGCGTGTCGGCTCTTGTTCAACAATGGGAGCCGGACTTTATTATGGTGAAAGTACCCCTGAAGACGAAAACTGGTAAGGTGACGGTCATTAATGGAGATGCCGAAACGGATGTGGGGTCTTTTACTGTACAGCAAATCCAGATTAGCCGGCTTGAGCCAGCGACAGCTGAGGCTGGTTCAACTCTGGTTGTCCATGGTGAAAATTTTGGCAATACTGCAGGTTCGCGCGATCCGAATACGATGTTTGGAGTCAATCAAGTGTTGGTCAATGGCATTCGGGCTCAAGTTCAAAAGTGGCGTCAGAATAAAATTGAAGTTGCCATTCCGGCCAATGCGAGTACTGGGAATGTTGAGGTTCGCTTAGCTTCATCTGATCCGTTGCCTGATGGATCTTGTTGTGCCCCGGTTGATTATATTCTGAGTAATGCTGTTCCGCTCACCGTGATCCCCAAAATTTCTATTCAACCGACAGAAGGTCCGGTTGGTAGTAAAGTGGTTCTGTCGGGACAGGACTTCGGGGATACATTACCGGCAGATGCTTCGGTGTCGATTGGGGGGCAACCAGCCGGTATCGCGCAATGGACCAATCGCACCATTGTGATTCATGTTCCGTTAAATGCGAAAAGCGGTCCAGTGGCATTAACAAATCAAGGCGATACCCGAGAGGTCGCTCACTTCACTCTTCGGAAGAGTGAAGTTTCTGGACTAAGCCCGCAACGTGGCCCCATCGGCACATTACTGACAATCAAGGGACAGCATTTTGGCGTTTTATCTGAAGGGGGAAACACGGCGTATGCCTTTGACTTTGAAACAGGAGAAAATGGCGTTGAGGTCGGCGGTGTTCCTGCTGTCATTCATCGATGGCTCGATAACCAAATTGACGTGTGGATTCCATACAGTGCAAAAAGCGGCGAAGTTGTGGTGAAGAGAGGAGCATCTCTACCTAACCATGATGGTACCTGCTGTAAAGCCCATGATGTCGTGAAACTTGTTGCCGGTACATTTACGGTTGTAGAGCCTACGGTCACATCGTATTCTCCTAAGTCAGCGGGCTTGGACGAAGTTGTCACGATTAAGGGGTCAGGGTTTGGAAGTTTTTTGAAAATTGCCGAACCCACCAAATTGAGCATCAATCAAAAAGGTCATGATTGGGAAATATATCGATTAGATGCTGATGTTTCACGTAGTGAAGTGATTCTCAATGGGCTGGCCGCGCAAGTCGTTTCATGGAGCGATAAAGAAATTCAAGTGCGTGTGCCTCGCAGGCAAGCGTTTGGTGTGACCAACCCTGAAGGCATTGATTTGAGTCTCTTAAATGGCACGTTGATCGTCAAGCGAGGTTCGTGGGACATTTTGGAAAATAAGAAATGCTGCACGCCCAAGAAATGGGTTTCAGCCGTTGCAGGCCCATTTACTATTTTAAAACGTGGATTACCCGATCCTAGCGCCTTTAATCCTAATAATCATCTATCTGATTAATTCTGAACGAGTTCATGGGAGTTGGTAATTTGAAACGCATGTATGCACTGTTGTTTGTGTTGGTGACAATTTCTGTGTCTATTGCAAGTTCTAGCCATGCAGACTCAACAAATCCTGTTACAGCGAGTATTCAAGACAGCGGAACGAAAGTGACACTTCTTGACACATACTTTAAAGATAAAGCAACTGGATGGGCAGTCGGAGCCGGGGGTACGCTTTTACGAACTCAGGATGGGGGACAGACATGGACGGCTCTTCCTCGGCGAACAAATGTTCTGCTCACGGTCGTCACGTTTGCGGATGACCAACATGGTTGGGTGCTTGGCCAAAATGGAACAGTGCTTCATACAAGTAATGGCGGCAATACCTGGATCCCGCAAGTGAGTGGGACAAGTGCCACGCTGTACGGTAGTCACTTTCTCACTCCGCAGACGGGCTGGATTGTCGGGGCGAGAGGGACGCTTCTCTACACCAATGACGGAGGAGAAAACTGGGAAGATCAAGAAAGCGATACAACTGCGGACCTCTTTGGAATCAAGTTTATTGATGAATCTGTTGGGTGGGCTGTGGGGGCGTTAGGCGTTATTTTAGTGACGAAGGATGCTGGAAAACACTGGAATCTTCAATCAACCGAACAGAGTCCGGCAACGTTTTTTGATGTTGAGTTTGTCAATAAAAGCATTGGATGGACCATCGGCACACAAGGTTCGATCTTCCAAACGATTAATGGTGGAAAGACGTGGAATGATCAAACTCGTCCATGCGGAGCCCCCTGTATTAAACCATCTGATCTTGTGGAAATTTACTTTATGGATGAGGTCACTGGTTGGATTATTGGAGAACGCGGAATTCTTCTCTATACAAATGATGCTGGGTTTACCTGGACTGAGTCTGAGCCAGTCAGCTCGGTGTCTCTGTATGGCCTGTCCTTTCCTGACAAGATTAATGGTTGGGCTGTGGGTGATCAAGGCACCATTGTGAAATTTACGAAGACGACGGCCCCTTAGTATCCATTGTTGTAAACCTCATGTGTTGAAAGCGTTCTTGTATCATGACTATCCCTGCGATGGCCGCGGTCTCTGATCGAAGGATTTTTTTACCGAGCGTCACCTTTCTCATACCTGAATTTTCTGCGTCTTGAATTTCCGCCTGACTCCAGCCTCCTTCCGGTCCGATTGTGAGCACCACGTTTTGGTTTTTTGAGAATTGTTGATTGTGTTCTGTTGCGGTGTTAGGCACTGCAGGTTCTTCTCGTTCAACTAATATCAAGTTGTTTTGAGTTTCGGATAACGTAAGAAGAAATGTGTGAAATGGTTGCGGTTCAAGAATAGTTGGGAAATCCCAACGCTCAGACTGTTGAGCTGCTTCTAGAGCTATTCGTTGCCATCGTTGGTGAAGAGATATCATCGAACTGTTCCCTGATCGGCTTTGTACCCGTTCGGAAATAATGGGAACGATAGTATGCACGCCTAACTCTGTAGATTTTTGAATGACCCAAGCCATGTGGTCGCCTTTTAAGACTGATTGCGCAAGGGTGATTGTGGGGTGTTCTTGAGGAGGACCAATGACGGTATCTTGAATGTGACCGCAGAGAGTCTGTTTGGAAATGTCTATGACTTCAACTGAATGTCGCTGACGTTGTTCATCGCAAACCTGAATAGACTGTCCTGGGCGGACCCGAAGGCTTTTCACGATGTGCGTATACAGAGAGCCCGTGAGCAAGATACGATGATGCTGGATTGTGGTGGAGGAGACAAAAAATACCGGCATAGGAAGCAATCGCCGGGTAAAGACAATGCCGACGCCGGCTATTATTCAAATAAGTTTTTGACTTTGTCAAAAAGGCCTGACCCATCACCCTGCTCATTTAAGACCTGACTTTCTTGGGCAAAGGCCATGAGAAGTTCTCGTTCGCGGAGTGTTAACTTTGTTGGTATTTTCACCTGGACTCGAATCAGTTGATCACCAGGTTGACCATTTTTTACGCTTGGAATGCCTATGCCTTTTAATCGAAGAACCTTGTCCGGTTGGGTTCCTTCCGGTATCTTGACCATAGTACTGCCTTTTAAGGTTGGCACTTCGACTTTTCCTCCAAGAGTGGCAGTCACAAAATGAACAGGAAGATCATACAAGACATCGTTGCCTTTTCTAGTGAAGAATTGATGAGGTTTAACTGAAATGGCAACATACAAATCTCCTGGAGGACCACCGTTGGAGCCATGCTCTCCTTCATGGGCTAAGCGAAGTCGCATACCGGTTTCCATGCCGGCCGGAATCGTAACGGACAACGTTCGTTCCCGATAGACGCGCCTTTTCCCGCGACATTCTCGACATGGATCGGATATAATTTTCCCCGTGCCTTGACACTCTCCACATGGTCGATTAATCGTGAAAAATCCTTGCTGAAGCCGGATTTGTCCAACACCCCGACATGTTGAGCACGTTTTTACTGATTTGTCAGATTGTGCTCCGGTTCCATGGCAAGTGTCACACGTCTCCCATCTGGGAATTTTTAATTTGGCTTCCTTTCCGGTAACGGCTTCTTCGAAGGAGAGTTCAAGATTGTATTGAAGATCGGTCCCGGATTCAGCGCGAGACCGGCCACGGCCACCACCAAAAAACCCTTCAAAAATATCTCCGAATACGTCGTCAAATCCACGGCCAAAGTCAAATCCTTCAGCCCCCCCAAATCCTTGCGGTCCGCCTGAGTGCCCGAACATGTCGTACTTTTTTCGTCGTTCGGAGTCGCTCAGTATTTCATAGGCTTCTCCCGCCTCTTTAAACAATTCTTCTGCGGCCTTCTTTTTGGTGTCATCACTTTGAAGGTCGGGATGATGTTGTCGGGCAAGTTTTCGAAATGCCTTTTTGATGTCCTCTTCCGAAGCGTTTCGATCAACACCGAGGATTTCATAATAATCACGTTTTCCAGTTTGTGCCATTATGTCAGAGGAGTCTCCATGTCAAAATGGTTGTACCCGGCATGTTGATCATGTATATGACGCATGCACCCTCTCTTTTATTCTACTCTATTTTGCCTCTTTGTCGACTTCCTCAAATTCCGCGTCAACAATTTTTTCGTCGGAATTTGAAGAAGAGGTATCACTGCTATTCGTATCATCAGTTTGGTTTTCAGGAGATCCAGAGGTGGCGGCATCGGCAGAAGCCTTTTTGTACATTTCCTCTGCGAGTTTATGTGAAGCCGTCGTTAAGTTTTGCATTGATGATTTAATCGACTCAGCATCAGCACTGTCTAATGCAGTTTTTAGATCTGCAATAGCAGTTGTAATTTTAGATCTTTCTTCTTCCTCAACCTTGTCGCCGTGTTCAGACAGGTTTTTCTCTGTGCTGTAAATAAGGGTGTCAGCTTGGTTTTTGAGCTCAACCAGTTCTCGTTTCTTCTTGTCTTCTTCCGTATGGGCTTGCGCATCTTTGACGAGTTGGTCAACTTCTTCCTTGCTCAGCCCGCTGGATGCCGTGATCTTGATCGACTGTTCTTTTTGTGTCGCCATGTCCTTTGCCGAGACGTGCACAATACCATTGGCATCAATATCAAAGGTGACCTCAATTTGTGGCAGGCCGCGAGGTGCAGATGGAATGCCGACTAAGTCAAATTGTCCCAACAGTTTATTGTCGTTGGCCATTTCACGTTCACCTTGAAAGACTCGAATCGTCACGGCGGTTTGGTTATCAGCTGCCGTGGAAAATACTTGGCTTTTCTTTGTCGGAATTGTCGTATTCCGGTCAATGAGTCTTGTGAAAATTCCGCCTAAGGTTTCAATGCCCAATGAAAGAGGAGTGACATCAAGCAGGAGTACATCTTTCACGTCACCTTTCAGTACACCACCTTGGATGGCAGCTCCAATGGCCACGACTTCATCAGGATTGACGCCTTTGTGCGGTTCTTTGCCAAAAAACTCTTTCACCCGTTCGATGACTTTTGGCATTCTCGTCATACCACCGACGAGGACGATTTCATTGATTTCACTGGCAGAAAGTCCGGCATCAGAAAGGGCCTTTTTGCATGGTTCGATGGAACGTGTGATCAGATCATCAACGAGTTGTTCGAATTTGGACCGTGTCAGCTTCAGGACAAGATGTTTCGGTCCGCTGGCATCGGCTGTGATGAAGGGGAGATTGACTTCCGTTTCTTGGGAAGACGACAACTCAATTTTGGCCCTTTCTGCCGCTTCCTTTAGTCGTTGAAGCGCCATTCGATCTTTTTGTAGGTCAATGCCCTGATCTTTTTTGAATTCTTCAACAAGCCAGTCAATAACTCGAAGGTCAAAGTCATCCCCACCAAGAAAGGTATCGCCGTTTGTGGACTTGACTTCAAAGACCCCATCACCAATTTCAAGGATCGAGACATCGAATGTTCCACCACCCAGGTCGTAAACGGCAATGCGCTCATCTTTTTTCTTGTCAAGACCATAGGCGAGAGATGCCGCCGTTGGCTCATTGATAATGCGGAGAACATTGAGGCCTGCAATTTGTCCTGCATCCTTTGTAGCTTGTCTTTGACTATCATCAAAGTAGGCTGGAACGGTAATGACTGCGTCTGTGACTTTCTCACCGAGGTAGTCTTCAGCCGTTTGTTTCATTTTTTGGAGAATCATGGCAGAGACTTCGGGTGGACTATGATGTTTCCCACGAATTTGAACGTCAACGTCACCGTTCGCAGCTTCAACAATTTTATACGGGAGACGTTTGACGGCATCGGCAACTTCCGGTGAATTGAACTTTCGTCCCATCAGTCGTTTGACGGAAAAAATGGTATTTTCCGGATTCGTAATCGCTTGCCGCTTGGCAATTTGTCCGACGAGGCGTTCATCCTTATCGTTTACGGCGACAACTGATGGCGTGGTTCGTCCTCCCTCGGAATTGGCAATGACGTTAGGGTCTCCACCGCTCATCACTGCGACGCAAGAATTCGTCGTTCCCAAGTCTATTCCAATAATCTTACTCATGCTCTTATCCTCCTTCAGTACAGCTCGGTTCGCTATTAGTATTTGTGTCTTGATCAGATTGTGATTTGGCGACAGTTACCATCGCTGGGCGAAGAATGCGTTCGTGTAAAAAATAACCCTTTTGATATTCTTCAATGACCGTATTGGGCTGTGCCGTGTCTGATTCGACTTGCGCAACGGCCTGATGCTTAGAAGGGTCAAAGGGTTCTCCAAGGCTGGAAATTTGTTGTAGTCCAAGTTTTGTCAATGTTTCAAGGAACTGTTTATGGGTTAAGATCACGCCTTCCAGAAGGGCGCCAGTTAAATTCTGTTCCTGTGCTGCTTGGATCGCCCGTTCAAGGTTTTCCAGGGTTGGCAGGAGGTCTTTGATTAATTTTTCATTGGCAAACTTAATCGCGTCGCTTTGGTCGCGCTGTGAACGTCTTTTATAATTGTCAAATTCTGCTGCTAAACGTAAGTATTTATCATGGGCCGTGTCTGCTTCTTCAGTTTTCGCCTTGAGGTCTTGCCGAAGAGTCTCAATAGTATCGGGACCTGTGGTCTCTTGAGCGATGTCTTCCGTCTGTTCAGTGGAAGAGCAGGGAGTAGACCCTTCGCTCTCAGGAGCATCTTCCTGAATGGGGTGATCGCTTGTGCTCATAAATAGCCTTTTCTCCTCTAATTTCATCCGAACAAACTCGTATGTTTCCCAGATAGTCATGGGAATAGTTAAAGTCAACCCACTGGCTGAAATTTCCTACATTTTTCAAATTTTTAGAGAAAGTTGACGATAAGGCAGATGTTTACTGTAGGGAAATTGTTCGTCGATACAGGAGTTCCAAGCCTTCAAGGGTAAGATTTGGTCGGACTTCATCAATGGTAGAGGAGATTTGAGAAATAACGGTTGCTAAGCCTCCTGTAGCGATAACGTAGGTGGTTTCCTCAATTTCTTCTTGAATTCTTCGTACTAATTCATCGACAAGCCCTGAATATCCAAAAATGAGACCTGATTGCATGCTGGTAGTCGTATCGGTGCCAATGACCCTCGGTGGTCGGACTAAATCAATAATTGGGAGTTGAGCTGTTTGAAGGTGAAGCGAATCTGCGGAGCTTTTTAGGCCAGGAGCGATAGCCCCGCCTAGATATTCACCTGATGTTGTGATGGTACAAAAGGTTGTCGCGGTCCCAAAATCCACAATGATAAGCGCACGTTGGTAGCGATCGAAGGCGGCAGCGGCATTGACTAGTCGATCTGTCCCGATTTCCTGGGGATGTTGGTAACGCAACGTAAGGCCGAGAGGGCTTTTATATGAAACAATGATTGGGTTTTGCTGGAAAAACGTTTTGACCATGGACTCAAAGACTACAGTGATGGGTGGTACGACACTGGAGATAATGCAGCCAGTTATTTCGGAGGTGGCTATGCCATAGGAGTCCAGCAGGGAAAGTGAGAGGATCCCGTATTCATCCGTGGTTTTCGTTTGATCTGTGGCTAAGCGCCAAGCGGCACGCAAGTGCTTTTGATCGAAGATTCCCCCGACAATATGACTATTTCCTATATCAATGGTGAGCAGCATGATTCTCTAGTTTGCGAATAATAGTGTCATCAATCAGAGATTGTAGCCTTATTAATAAGCTGTGAGGGTTTTCGGACATGGATTACATCGCCTGAACGTATTGAGATTATTGTCTGGTCTTCGTGACTCTCTGAAGGCATGACGAGCAGTTCACCGTCATGGCCAATATCGACGGCTACACCTTCAACTCGATTTCCCGAATGAAGCTGGACTTCAATTGAACGTTGCAACGTGATGCATCGTTTCATGTATTCGGATCGTATCGCATCAATATTTTCCGAAGATAATCTTTCGTAGTGGGACTCAACATTTTTGAGAAATGCAGCTAGCAAGGTCAGCCGATCATATTTCGTATGACTTTCTAATTTGAGAGACGTGGCGATGCCTTGTAATTCTTCAGAAAAGTCATCTTGGTCACTATTTAGGTTAATGCCAATTCCTACGACAGCAGCCCAAGTTCCATCTCGATGTTGTCTCGCTTCACAGAGGATTCCAGCTAATTTCTTATCATGAATGATAATGTCATTTGGCCACTTAAGAGAGATCGAAAGTCCAGAGATCAATTCAAGGGTCTCGGCTAAGGCAATGCCTGTCACCAAAGGAAGCCATGAGGCGTGAGCTTGAAAGGCCGGACGTGTTAATACAATTGAAAAGTAGAGGTTTTTCCCAGCAGGGGAGTGCCAGAGACGGCCCTGACGTCCTTTCCCTGCAGTTTGGCTGTCAGCCAGAACGACAGTGCCATGGGGAGTTTGGCGTTGTGTCTCCTCGAAACCTAATGTATTGGTTGAAGAAACTTCATTGTAGATCATTGTGGGTCGTCCGATTTCCTTGGTGGAAAGCAACGATTGAAAGACCTTTCGCGAGAGATCGGCGTGTTCCGAAAAATTGTGTATCAAGTTACCCATTACGGTTTCGACGGGGATGTGATTGTGAAATCGGAGCAAGAGATAAGCTTAGATCCATGGAACGAGCTGAGTGGGTAAGTGCGCCGATGGAGATAAAGTCTGCGCCAACGTTTGCCATGCGTTGAACATTTTTCAGAGTGATTCCTCCTGATATTTCAGTCAGGGCATTCCCGTCTATTAGCTGAATTGCCCGATGAAGAATATGAGGAGGCATGTTGTCTAAAAGAATGATATCGGCTTTGCCTCCTATGGCTGCTTTGACTTGAGCCAATGTCTCGGTTTCAACGCAGACTTTCAGACGGCTGGGAGCTTGTGTTTTTGCCAGGTGACAGGCTTGATCCAGTGTGATTTTTTGTGATTTCAGTAAGGCTAAGTGATTGTCTTTAATGAGAATCCCATCTTTTAAAGATTGTCGATGATTGTGTCCTCCGCCAAAGAGCACAGCCTGTTTTTGCAAAAACCGTAATCCGGGAGTCGTTTTACGCGTGTCAAGAATTTTCGTTGAAGACGTTTTTACGGCAAGGCAAAATTGACGGGTGAGTGTGGCGATTCCTGATAAATGTTGCAGAAAATTTAAGGCGACTCGTTCGGCTTTGAGTAACGATCTGGCATTTCCCGAGATCGTGCAGCAAATTGTTCCCGCCTTCATGACATTTCCATCTTTCTGAGCGGCCTTAAATTTCAATGATGGATCAACTTGTGCAAACACGTGCTTCGCGACATCTAATCCTGCAATGACTAATTCTTCCTTGGCTGTAATACTGGCTTTTGCTTGAAGGCGTGGAGGAATCAGGATCTGAGTGGTGATGTCGTCGTTGACAGCATCTTCTTCCAAGGCGAGTTTGATCAGTGAGCGAACATGTGTTTTTTGTTTGGATATCGTCACAGAGAAGCTTATCCGAGGATCGATGAGAGTTGTGTTTGACTACTTGTCAACAGGGCTAATTCATCAGTGAGAGCCTTGAGCCGAGCTTGCGATTCAAGAATCACATCTGGCTCGGCTTTGTCAGTAAAGTTTTTTGAGGAGAGGCGACCCTGGAGGCGGCTGGATTCTTTTTCTTTTTCAAGCACCTGTTTTCGTATGCGGTCTAACGCGCGTTGTAAATCGATTTCCTGATCGATTGTGCTTCCAACGGTGATCGAGCCTGAAACAATGCGTAGAATATTTTGCGTTGACCAGGTATCGGTTTCCGTAACGGTCACGGCTCCGCGAGTCAGATGTTCAAGGCTTAATTTTAACTCTTTGAGTGTTCGGAGCTCTTCCGGGTCAGTGGACGTTCCCCAGAAGACCATGGATTGAACTGGAGTGCAGTTGAGCAGGGCACGGCTCGTACGCGATGCATTCACAAATTGTTCAAAAATTTGAAAGTCTTTTTCAATTTTTGGAGAGTCCCAATCTTTTTCCGCTGTCGGGAATGGTTGAGTGACAATTGATGTTCCTGAATGCGGAAAAGCTTGCCATAGTTCTTCGCTCAAGAATGGCATAAACGGATGAAGTAGCCGTTGAATGACTTCAAATGATTCATAGAGTGTCTGACGAGTTGCTTGGGCCAACTCAGAGTGTGGATCCTGAAAGGCAGGTTTCACTAATTCAATATACCAGTCACAGTATTCGTGCCAAAGAAATTGATAGAGGGTCGATGTGGCTTGGTCAAATCTATACTCTTCTAAAAATCTCGTACAGTCACGAATTGCATGGTTCAGGCGGCTAAGAATCCAACGGTCAGCAAAGGATCGCTGCGAAATTGGAAGCGCTTTTAATTCTCCGTCACCATACAGTGCAATAAATCGAGCGGCATTCCATATTTTTGTGACAAAGTTTCGATATCCTTCAATGCGTCCCTCGGCAAGCTTAATGTCGCGTCCCGGTGAAGCCATTGAGGCTAAGGTAAATCTTAATGCATCAGTGCCATACTCCTGCATCTTGGTTAGGGGATTGATGACGTTGCCTTTCGATTTGCTCATTTTTTGACCTTCTGCGTCTCTAACCAGAGCATGGATATAGACATCACGAAATGGCACGTTATTCGTAAATTTGATCCCCATCATGATCATCCGGGCGACCCAAAAGAAGAGAATGTCGAGGCCCGTGACTAACGTTGCGGTCGGATAAAACGTTTTCAGATCGATATGTTCTTTGGGCCAACCGAGGGTCGAAAAGGGCCAGAGCGCTGAAGAGAACCATGTGTCCAGAACATCGGGGTCTTGCAGGAGTTCGTGACTTCCACAATGAGGACAGGACGTTGGGGGAGTTCTCGAAATGATGGGGGTGGCTTCAGGTGCGATAAAGCCCGTCATGGTTGAGGTTTCAAGTTTGCTTTGATTTTGGGTCTGGTTTTCTTGGTCTTTTGTAGGGAAATGCAAGTGGTCGATATTGCATGTTTTGCAATACCACGCTGGAATTTGATGTCCCCACCAAATTTGTCGCGAGATACACCAATCTTTCACATTTCGCATCCACCCAAAATAATTGCCCTTCCATGAATCTGGAATAATTCGGATATCTCCCGATTCAACAGCCTTAATGGCTGGATCGGCGAGGGGCTGAATTTTCACAAACCATTGGGGCGAGGGGTAGGGTAAAATCACCGTTTTACATCTGTAGCATTTGCCGATGGCCATAGTGTGG
>BQIX01000030.1 GCA_021604145.1 Nitrospirales bacterium | reverse complement strand
ATTCTCTCCTATGAGTTTGTGTATAAAGAAAATAGGGAAGAGTCGGTTAATCGACAAGGTGGGTTAAGTCCTCAAGGCCTGAAGGCTACTCTGTATTCCTGTTTAATCCCGTACATGATTGGCGTCCTAGTCCTACTGTCTCTTGTAATCGTGTCGCAATGACACGAGACGTGTCGTGAGCGATAACACCTCAATGTGCCTGGCCTGGCTTGCGAGCATGTTTCATATATTAGGTATTTGCCCCGAAACTTAGTGTTTGCATGAAACCGTAGTTTAGGAAAATTTCTCTCGATGAGGAGTGCGATATGAAAAATGTTGATATGAAAGTAGAAGGAAATATGTTGACGATTACCGTCGATCTTTCAAAAGATTTTGGCCCGTCTTCGTCTGGGAAAACGACGATTATTGCCACGACTGAAGGCAATGTCACGATTCCTGGCCGAGTAGAGGAAAAAATAGGGTTGAATATTTATACGAAGAAGACGTCTTAACGATCCAACGCTCGCTATTATTGAAATTCCTCTCGTAACGCGCGCCCTGTCCACGATTCCGTCACGCTCATAATGTGAGAGGGAGGACCTTCGGCCACGATGGTTCCTCCACGGATACCGCCTTCCGGCCCCAGATCAATGACCCAATCCGCATTGCGTATCACATCGAGATTATGCTCAATGATTAAAACCGTGTTGCCTGATTCGACTAAGCGATTAAGTACTTCAAGCAGTCGTTGGGTGTCGGCAAAATGCAGTCCGGTTGTGGGTTCGTCAAGAATATACAGGGTTCGTCCGGTTGCGCGTTTTGAAAGCTCTTTTGAGAGTTTGACTCGTTGGGCCTCACCGCCGGAAAGGGTGGTGGCTGATTGTCCGAGCTTGATGTACTGCAACCCGACATCAGCTAACGTTTGTAACTTCGTTCGGATGGATGGGAATGGAGCAAAGAACTCCAGAGCCTCGGCCACGGTCATATCCAGAATATCCGCGATGGTTTTCCCTTTGTACAGGACATTCAGTGTCTCTCGATTATATCGTTTGCCTTTGCAGGCCTCGCATGTCACATAGACGTCTGGCAAAAAATGCATTTCGATCTTAATTAATCCGTCGCCTTGGCAGGTCTCGCATCGTCCGCCTTTGACGTTAAAACTGTATCGTCCGGGTTTATACCCACGAATCCGCGATTCAGGTAAATTGGCAAACAGGTCACGAATGAAGCTAAAGAGTCCGGTGTACGTCGCAGGATTGGATCGAGGCGTTCTTCCGATCGGGGATTGATCGATATCGATGACCTTATCCAAGGCTTGAACACCTTTCAGGCTCTTGCACCCGTCAATCTTTGGTTTTTTCTGATAGAGCATTTGTGAAAGAGAATGAAACAACACTTCGATGATCAGGGTACTTTTTCCTGATCCTGATACTCCGGTCACACAGGTCAAGAGTCCAAGCGGTATGTTGGCTGTGATCGATTGGAGATTGAATTTATCCGCCCCGACAATACTCACTATTCCCTTCGCGGAACGTTGACGAGTTGGCAGGGATACCTGAAGTGTCTTTTGAAGGTACTTCCCAGTCAGCGACTCAGGGTTTTTCATAATGGACTTGGGCGATCCTTGCGCGATCAGGTATCCTCCCTCAACTCCAGCTCCTGGTCCTAAGTCCAGCACATGATCGGCTTCCAACATCGTTTCAGAATCATGTTCGACGACGACGACGGTATTGCCCATATCTCGAAGCCGGAGCAAAGTTTGGAGCAGTCGTTGATTGTCGCGTTGATGTAGGCCAATGCTCGGTTCGTCGAGAATATAGAGGACCCCAACGAGTCCGGAGCCGATTTGTGTGGCCAGTCGAATTCGTTGCCCTTCACCACCTGAGAGCGATCCGGCTGGTCGATCAAGCGTGAGATATTCCAATCCAACATTGATAAGGAAGTCCAATCGTTCTCGTATTTCTTTAAGAATCCTTTGCCCTATCAAGCGATCGCGGTCACTTAACGGAAGGGCATCGACAAAGTCAGCAGTATCCTGAACGGAGAGTTTCGTCACGTCGGCAATGGACTGGTCGGCAATTTTGATGGCTAAACTTTCCGGTTTGAGCCGAGTTCCTCCGCACGTGAAGCAAGGGTCACGATGTGAATAATCTTCATGTTCAGGGCACGTTGCAGTCATCGTCACTCCAATGCCATCGCAAGCCGGACAGGCCCCGTGTGGACTGTTAAATGAAAAGATTCGTGGGGT
Source organism: Nitrospirales bacterium (assembly GCA_021604145.1). Classification (GTDB taxonomy): domain Bacteria; phylum Nitrospirota; class Nitrospiria; order Nitrospirales; family UBA8639; genus JAGQKC01. The sequence continues at coordinate 15,375 of BQIX01000030.1, read as the reverse complement.
GATTTCTGGGTAGCTGACTCCGCATCGAATGCAGGCAGAATGTTCGCTGTAGAGGGTCACTTGGTCGTTGTCGGTGAGGATCGCAACCAACCCTTCGGCAAGCTTCAATGCTGATTCGATCGAATCAGCCAGTCGTCGTGCGAATGCGTCATCAGTTTTCATGACTAAGCGATCGACAACAATTTCGATGGTGTGCTTATGTTGCTTTTTTAACTTGATCTCTGTTGAGAGTTCTGCCATTTGCCCGTCAATGCGTGCTCGTATGTAGCCGGCTCGTCGGGCGTTGAGCAGTTCTTTGCGGTATTCCCCTTTTCGTCCTCTTACAATCGGGGCGAGGATTTGAAATTTTGTCCCGGCAGGAAGAAGTTTAATCGTTTCAACCATTTGTTGTGCGGATTGCGCGGTGATAGGGTCCCCGCATTGATAACAAAATGGCCGGCCAATGCGTGCATAGAGGAGTCGAAAGTAATCATAAATTTCCGTCACCGTTCCGACAGTGGAACGGGGGTTCCGACTCGTATTTTTCTGTTCAATGGAAATAGCAGGAGAAAGTCCCTCAATGGAATCCACATCGGGTTTTCCCATTTGCTCGAGAAACTGACGAGCATAAGCGGAAAGCGATTCGACATAACGGCGCTGTCCTTCAGCATAAATGGTGTCAAAGGCCAGTGATGATTTTCCTGACCCACTCAGGCCTGTAATGACCACAAGTTGATCGCGTGGGATTTCGAGGTCAAGATTTTTGAGATTATGCTCTCGAGCGCCTTTAATCGTGATGTGTCCACTCATACGTAATCCGGAGTATACCATATGGCCACGAGCAGGTTTTGTCAGGCCGTCAGGACCCGATATACCCATTATTGACCGGACCTGGAGCGTTAGATACAATCGTTTTTGGAGTGTCTCCCAACGGCAGGGGACCGCTCGTGATCATTCATGCCATGTTTCCTCAACTATTTTCTCGAAATTTTATTTATTTTTCTGGGGGCTACTCATGAATCATGGAACTTTCAAGTTTTTTGTTAGTGTGTTGATAACTGGCCTCATCCTTCAGGCCTCTTTCGTCTTTGGGGCTCGTTATGAGCTCACCCGTAATAGTGTGCAAGATCCTGAAAGTATCGATGCGGTCGAAGTGTCGTTGTACCAAGTGAAATTAGGCGATCCCGAAGCCACAGCTGTTGAACTGTTACTGGAAGAGAAAATTGCCGGAATTCGTGCCGAACAAGAAGGCACGTTCATTTTGCTCTGGGATAAAAGTAAGCCGACCGGAGCCATGGCTGGTGTGCGTATCGTTGACGGGAAAGTCGATTTAATTTTCATGAATGATCGATTTAGCCATAAAGTTCGAGGAATTTTTCGAACGGTGTTGACGTCGAAAACTGCCCAAGAAATCCGTGAATTGCTGGGAAATGAAGATTTTAAAAACGAAACGTTAATGGGAGCTAAACTGCTCTATGAAGAAAAAGGCTTTCTCGTAAATTTTCTTGATAGTAGCGTCAATGTGGAATTTTGTTTAGGGTGTTCTGATTTGTATAACTCATTTTAAGATCAGATTCTCACGGTGTCGGCAAGAAAACTTTCTCCCATTCAAAACTTCCAGTTTCCTTCTTAACAGAGGAGTCATTCGGCAGCATTGAACCCCCCTCGTATTTCAGGCAGTTAGTGAATTGTGATAGCTACCTCCAATTGGATTACCCTTCCATGAGTGAACGGCTTCTTTCTACTCAGGCTCTTGAAGATGATCAGAATCTTGAAGGCACGTTACGTCCTCAGCGTTTACGTGATTATATTGGCCAGCCACGTATGAAAGAATCGCTCCGCGTCTGTATCGAAGCCGCCTCTCGACGGGGTGAAGCCCTTGATCATGCGATTTTTTATGGACCGCCAGGACTTGGGAAAACAACAATTTCTCATGTGATTGCCAATGAAATGGGAGGCACCATCCGTTCGACCTCTGGCTTGGTGCTGACGCATGCGGGCGATCTTGCTGCCATTTTAGCCAATCTCCAACCGCGAGATGTGCTGTTCATTGATGAAATTCACCGATTGCCTCCCGCTGTCGAAGAGGCGCTGTACCCCGCCATGGAAGACTTTCAAATTGATCTGGTTATTGGGCAGGGGCCATCGATGCGGACGATGAAACTTGACCTTCCTCCCTTTACGCTCATTGGCGCGACGACGAGGGCCGGTTCGCTGACTTCTCCGCTTCGTGAACGGTTTGGGTTGGTCTATCGACTCGACTTCTATTCTCCAGAGGAATTGCAATTGATCGTCACGCGAACGGCAGGACTTCTTGGGGTAGAGATTACGCCTGAGGCGGCAGCAGAAATTGCTGGACGGTCACGAGGTACTCCTCGAATCGCCAATCGGTTGATTAAGCGTGCACGCGACTTTGCTCAAGTAGAAGCTCAAGGGATTCTGACTCAAGAAGTGGCCCGTGACGCGTTGACCTGGCTGGGCATTGATGAAGCGGGTTTCGACGAAATGGACCGAAAAATCCTCTTAACGATTATCAAAAAATTCAAGGGAGGGCCGGTTGGCGTCGAGGCCATTGCCGCAGCAGTTCAGGAAGAAAAAGTGACCATTGAGGATGTCTACGAACCGTATCTTATCCAATCCGGATACCTTGATCGCACGGCTCGCGGACGTCAGGTGACGGATCTGACACGCAAGCATTTTGGGGAATCTTCTCCCTTCTTTTTAGATCCAAACTGAAGAGTCTTCCTGCCTTCAATCGCCTTGTCCATTCTGAATGACAATCCTTTGCATAAGTCAGCTGTTACCGTTCATCTTTCGGAATATTGAAAGGATTCAACCCTCACCCTGGCAATATTGTTTGTATATCAGAAATGAGCGCAATGGCTTTATGGATCTGTTCACGAGAGCCAAGGAGCACGAGGATATCTCCGGCTTCAAGAACGGTCTCGTTTGAAGGTTTGGACTGGGTCGTGCCGTTCCGTGTGAGGGCCACGACGACCGTTCCTGTTTTTCGTTGTATCGCTGTTTGTAGTAATGTGTGTCCCAATGCCGGTGAATCTTCTTCGATTCTCCAAGTTTCCACCTCGACATCAGCAAAACCGCCCTTCCGAAAACGATGAGCAAGAGCGGGGAGTTCCGCTCTCCGTAAGAGCGCGTATCCTTCACGACGAATTTCTTCCGCCTTTTCAAATATGACAGGCTTCGGAATTTTATAACACTGAAGGACCAGTGTGAAGATTTCAATGGATGTTTCAAACTCTTCAGGTATGACTTCATTGGCACCTAAGTCATGGAGTTCCTCTAATTCTTTCAGGTATCGAGTTCGCACAACAATGTGAATATGCGTATTGAGCTCGCGCGCCAGTTGGACCGTTCTCCGCACACCAAATGGGTCTGAGGTGGCGATCACAATCGCGCGTGCCTGTTCGATTTGAACCTGTTTCAGGACAGTTGGATTCGTGGCATCACCGTATTGAATGTGGACTCCATGGCTTTTGGCCGCATGGACCAGATCGGCTCCGATGTCGAGGACGAGATACGGAATTTCCATGTCTTGAAGGACGCGCGCCAAATTTCGTCCGTTCAGTCCATAGCCCACAATGATGACATGGTCTTTGATTTTTAGCGGGGCTGAAGCCAGAACGCCTGACTCCTTGTGTCCGAACCAATGATGGACTCGTTGAAGGGCTTCTGCGCGTTTCGCAAGCTTTGGCGCCCATTGAATGAGAAATGGTGTGATGATCATCGAGAGGACACAGACTGAAAGAAAAATATTATAGGTTTGCGCCTCAAGGAGATGAGCTTGTCTCCCCTCTTGTGCCAGAATAAAGGCAAACTCTCCAACTTGTGCTAACGCCACGCCAGTTAGAATCCCTGATCGTACTGGAGCCCCGGCGGCGAGAGCCGCACCGGCCGCTGTCAGAAATTTCCCAAGCAGGACGGCGACAACTAACCCCAGGATCAAGGCTGGATGCGAAGCAATGACACGCAGGTCAATCAGCATGCCAATCGAGACAAAAAACAAGCTATTGAAGCTATCTCGAAACGGAAGAACTTCTGCGAGGGCCTGGTGGCTGTATTGAGACTCTGAAATCAGGAGGCCAGCTAAAAAGGCACCTAAAGCGAGAGAGAGACCAGTCAGAGATGTGAGCCAGGCTGTTCCCAATCCTAAGACGATAATGGTGAGCAGAAACAGTTCTCGGCTTCTGGTTCGTACAATATGCTCTAGTAATTTTGGCGTGATGACTCGAGCCGCGACGACGATCAGCGTGACGACCAAGGCAGATTTTATCAGGATAAAAACGATGTCACTCATATTGCCGGCCTGTTCGTCTCCCAGCAGTGGTGTAATCAAAATCATGGGGACCACTGCCAAGTCTTGAAAGAGCAGAATGCCGACCGTTGAACGGCCATGATGGGTATCCATTTCCCCCCGTTCCCCCAACGCTTTAAGGACAATGGCCGTGCTACTCAATGACAGGAGACCCCCCCAAAAAATAGTTTCTTGAACTGAAAGTCCAATGGCGACTCCTCCAATAGCGACGCATAGGATGACCCCGAATATTTGAACGGGGCCACTGATGAGCAGCACTCGTCGTGAGGCTTTGAGTTGAGCCAATGAGAATTCAATGCCAATGGTAAAGAGAAGGAGAATGACTCCGATCTCTGCGAGCACCTTAATTTGCTCACGATCTGATATTAAATTGAGGCCATACGGCCCGACCAAGGTTCCCGCGACCAGGAAGCCTGCAATAGAAGGAAGCCTGAGTTTCTGAAATAAAAAAACAACACCGATGGAGACTGAGAAAATCGTCAGGACGTCTTGTAGGATGGAATGTTCAGGCATTGATTATTCGTTTATGCACACACAGCAGGGGAAGATTCGTGTGATAGCTCTCTTCATGCGTTCGTCAATTCAATCCATGATGAATGCATGGGCCCATCTCACATAGTCATTTTGAATCATGCCGATGTAAGCTTCAGGAGAAATTTCTCCTGAGACAACCGTATCGTATTCAGTTGCTAAAGAAAAGGACGGGGAAAATGTCTGATTCAAGTCAAAAGTACAAAGAGTCTGAAAGAGCGAAAATGGTGAAGGGGTCTTGTGTTATGCCATATCTTGAAATAACCAAGGGGATTCTTTCAACCGGCGAACTTCATACGCGTCGATCGCCTCTTGGCTTTGCAAGGTCAACCCGATAGCATCAAGGCCTTTGAGTAGAGAGTCTTTTCGAAATGGGTCAATGGTGAAAGAGTAGCGATGACCATCAGGCAGAATTACCTGCTGTTCAGGGAGGTCGACAGTTACGGAGTATGGCTTATGCCTGGCTTCTCGATCAAATAGGGTTTGGACTTCCTGCGCGTTCAGCGATACAGGCAGGATCCCATTTTGAAAACAGTTGTTGTAGAAAATATCGGCAAAGCTTGGAGCAATGATGCAACGAAAACCGTAATCCAGCAATGCCCAAGGTGCATGTTCTCTGGAAGAACCGCAACCAAAGTTTTCGCCGGTTAAGAGAATAGTCGCTTTCTGATATCGAGGCTGATTGCTGAAGAACTCAGGGTCGGGAGTCCCGTCTGGGGTTTGCCGCCAATCGGCAAAGAGTCCTTCTTTCAGTCCTGTTCGGTGAATCGTCTTGAGATATTGTTTGGGAATAATTTGGTCTGTGTCGACATTCAGCCGATTCAGTGGAGCCAGTAAGCCGGTATGAGTGATAAATGGTTCCATATGTGAAATACCCGTCAGAAAAGAAAAAAATTTTTGAAAATTGAGCCTCAGGTTTATACCCAGTGTCGGATATCCGCAAAGTGTCCTTCGATGGCGGCGACCGCTGCCATGGCTGGCGACACAAGGTGCGTGCGTGATCCCTTACCCTGACGGCCTTCAAAGTTTCGATTGCTCGTTGAAGCACAACGTTCGCCGGGTTTGAGCACATCAGCATTCATGGCCAGACACATACTGCAGCCGGCTTCTCGCCATTCAACGCCAGCCTCGAGAAAAATTTTATCGAGTCCTTCAATTTCAGCTTGTTTTTTGATTAGTCCTGACCCAGGTACGACCATGGCATGAACGCCGGATGCGACTCGCTTACCGGAAAAATATTTGGCCGCGATCCGGAGATCTTCAATTCTGGAATTGGTGCATGAACCAATGAAGACCCGATCAATTTTAATGTCCTGGATAGGGGTTCCGGGCTTCAAATCCATGTATGTGAGCGCTTGTTCAGTTGCGAGACGGGTCTTTTCGTCCCGCAATTCTTTGGGGTCTGGAATTTTGCCATCAATACCAGTCACCATCCCTGGATTGGTGCCCCAGGTGACTTGCGGTGAAATATCTTCTCCACGTAATTCAATGACATGATCATACTGCGCACCTGAGTCGGTCGTTAAACTTTGCCAGTGTTGTTTGGCTTGTTCAAGGAGCGGACCGTTGGGTGACAGGGGCCGGCCTTGAACATACGAGATCGTGGTCTCATCGGGAGCAACCAGGCCTGCACGTGCTCCGCCTTCAATGGACATATTGCAAAGTGTCATTCGACCTTCCATAGAAAATGATCGAATGACAGACCCTGTATACTCAATGACATGGCCTGTACCGCCGCCAATTCCAATCTGGCCAATAATGGCTAAGATGACATCCTTGGGAGAGCAAAATTCAGAAAGTGCACCATCCACGCGCACTTCCATGGTCTTAGGTTTTTTTTGCACCAGACATTGCGTGGCTAAGACATGTTCAACTTCAGAGGTACCGATACCAAAGGCCAGGGCCCCAAATGCGCCATGCGTCGATGTATGGGAATCGCCACAGACAATGGTCATCCCAGGCAAGGTTAAGCCTTGTTCCGGGCCGATAACATGGACTATGCCTTGACGAACATCATTCATACCGAACAGAGTAATCCCGAATTCTTGGCAATTGTCGGACAATGTTTCAACTTGCTTTGCGCTCATTGGGTCGACAATGCCGAGGCGACGGTCGGTCGTTGGGATATTATGGTCGGGAACGGCCAATGCTGCAGCCGGACGTCGAGGTCGCCGACCGGCCATTCTAAGTCCCTCAAAGGCTTGAGGCGATGTCACTTCATGGACAAGGTGACGATCAATATACAGCAGAGTTGTTCCATCAGAATCTTCTTGAACAACATGCTGATCCCAAATTTTCTGAAAGAGAGTTTTGGCTGACATAAGCGGTCCTAACGCTTTGTTGATTTTGATCTGATTCTAATAACCCAATTTCCATATCTCTGGCAAGTCTGAGCATTTCGTTCAATTACGCTTTTGAGAGGTCCGTGGCACTTGTGGCTCGGTTCTAAGGGTGTCCAATGAAAAATTCTATCTTTGTCATAACTTATGAGATTTGCTATATTGACAAGGACGACTGAGCTCAGGCGTATAGTCAGAGTTCTGCCGGGGCCTCATATTGTGTTCTGAAGCCAAATCCGTTCACCAGTCTAATCCATCCTGGTAGCTTGTCCACAGCTTCACACTTCATATTAAGGGTTGATATTTCATCGATCGTAATTCTTGCGACTGAAACGTTAATCGTGTTGATTGAGTAAGCCGTGGTGTTGGGGAAGTGAAGGGATAGTGATTTTCTGTTCAGGAATGTCTTGATATCAAACTGGGCAATGAATGGGTTGAGAAAAAAGTAACCTACTCATCAACATGCCGGGATAGTGAGTTCATGGCTCAATCTACAGCTGAGCGAGTGTGATAAGGAACGTGGTACATGGGAATCATCAGTAATTTTCTCAGTTTATTGTCGAGTGATATGGCCATTGATCTTGGTACGGCCTCAACGCTGATCTATATGAAGAATAAAGGTATCGTGTTGAATGAGCCCTCTGTCGTCACCATTGAAAGCCCCAGTAATAATATTCTGGCTGTCGGAGAAGAAGCCAAAAAAATGATTGGCCGAACGCCAGGGAATATCGTGGCCATCCGACCAATGAGGGAAGGGGTGATTGCGGATTTTGATATGACTGAGCGCATGCTTCGGTATTTTATTCATAAAGTCCATAAGCGGCATACGCTCGTTCGTCCTCGAATTGTGATTGGCGTCCCTTCGCGTATTACGCAGGTTGAGCAGCGAGCGGTCAAGGAGTCGGCTGAACTCGCAGGCGCACGAGAAGTTTATCTGATTGAGGAGCCAGTTGCGGCGGCGATAGGAGCTGGGCTTCCTATTACGGAGCCTTCGGGGAATATGGTGGTGGATATTGGGGGTGGTACGACGGATATTGCGGTGATTTCTTTGGGTGGCATCGTGTACAGCGAGTCGGTTCGAGTTGCTGGTGATCAAATCGACGCGGCCATTATCAGTTATTTGAAAAAAGAATATAGTCTCTTGATTGGTGAGCATATGGCAGAACGCATCAAAATGGAAGTGGGTTCTGCCCATCCGTTTCCTGAAAAAAAACAAATGGCCGTGAAAGGTCGAGACCTGATTTCAGGGATCCCGCGAACCATATTAATTCATGATACCGAGGTACGAGATGCCTTGCAGGATTCGATTGCCACAATCGTTGGCGCTATCCGTTTGGCGCTTGAAAATACGCCACCCGAACTTGCCGGGGATATTATTGATCGCGGGATTGTCCTAACGGGGGGAGGGTCGCTCTTGCAAGGTCTTGATGCCCGGCTTCGTGAAGAAACCGCACTGCCCATAGTCACCGTTGATGATCCGCTCACGTCGGTGGTGTTTGGTGTGGGGAAGATTCTTGATGAACTCGCTCTCCTACGGAGTGTGTCGACTATGTCCTCTGTCCAGCGTTGATGATAGAGAGCTATCATGAGTAAGTCAGGTCTTACGGGAATAGTAAGCTCTGGAGTGCGGCGGGTATTTTTGGTCATTCTTACCGCTGCGGTCATCCTGATTCTGCTGCTGCCTCGGCAAACTCAAGGGATTCTCGATGGCATTAGTCATCCTGTTGCGCAATTCCTTGCGGTCCCCATTCAAGGCTTATCCTCATTAGATTTCAGTATTCGAGACATCTGGAATCGTTATCTCGCCTTACAGGGTGTCTATGAACAAAATCTTCAGCTTCAGCAAGAGGTCGATCAATTAACTGCAAAGATCAGCCAACTTCGCGAGCAAATGATTGTTTCCGAACAATTGTCAGTCATGTTGGATTTTCAAGAACAGGCTTCAATGGGAACGGTTGCGGCGCGCGTGATTGGACGCAATGCGACCAATTGGTACCGGGCCATTATTATTGACAAAGGTAGCGAACATGGGATTTCAAAAGAAATGGGCGTCGTGGCTACTACCGGAGTTGTTGGGCGTGTGGTGAACGTGAATCCGTCGACAGCAATTGTGCTGCTGTTAACAGACCCGAATATTGCCATCGCTGGAATGATACAGCGCAGCCGTGATGAGGGAATTGTGCAAGGAACGGCACAAGGGTTTGTGCGGATGAAATATTTGCCGCCTCTTTCAACCATTGAAATTGGTGATATGGTGGTCACATCAGGGTTGACGGGAGATTACCCCAGAGGCCTTCCGATTGGTCACGTCCGTCAATTGGAAACGGGCGATGCGGAGTTGTTTCAATCAGCGGAAATCCACCCGATGGTGGATTTTTCCAAACTTGAAGGGGTTCTCGTGGTTACGGCATCAGGTCAATTGACAGATTCGGAGCTTCTCCCGATGATTGCGCCCGCACGATAATGTACGCCTATGTATAGTGTTTTTTATTTAAGTCTCCTCTTGTTGTTGGTGCCGATTCAAGTCACGGTGTTGGCTCGGATCAGTCCATGGGGAGTGGAACCTGATTTGTGTTTAGTGGCCACTTGTCTTGTGGGTTTTCTCTTTGGAAAACGTCGAGGTCTTGGATTAGGTGTGGGGTTAGGGTTTATCCAGGATTTATTTTCAGGCGGCGCGGGAATCGTCAATCTCATCACCAAAGGGCTCGCGGGCCTTCTCTCTGGGATGGTTGCGAAGACTCTTTCTAACACCACAGCACAAGCCATCTTTCTCCCCACGTTTTTCTTATCGTGTGCAAGCGGAATCATTTCACTCATTTCAGCAAGACCGCATACCGATTGGTTGTTGCTGATCCAAGAGCTTCGAACGATTCTTCTGCCCCAGGGGCTCCTTGATGCGTTACTGGCTTTTGGCGTGTACTGGATGCTGAGTAAGTTGAACTTTGTTGATTCTGGCGTGGAATCCTCAAGTTTTCGATAATAATGGCTCACGGCAGAGTGAGTTCATCACCTTCGAGGGATAAAACCAACGATTATGCTAGAAAGCGATCAGCAAGCGAGTGAATTGGCTGATATTCAAGGCCGATTGATTCTGATCAAGATCGGCCTACTGTTGCTGATTGCCTTGCTCGGGCTTCGCTTGTGGCAATTGCAAGTTCGTGATGGGCATGAGTATCAGGAAATGGCCAAAGATAATCGGACTCGGTCTATCATGCTAGAGCCGGCTCGAGGACTCTTATATGATCGTCATGGTCAACTTCTCGCTAATAACGTTCCGAGCTTTAACCTCTACGTCTCTCTTGAAGATGTCAACGACCGAGACGCGCTTATTGAGGAACTCATTGCGCGTTTACACTTCACGGAGAAAGACTTGGTGGACAAACTCTCTGCGCAGAGAAGAAGTGCGACGGTCAAAATTAAAGGCGGTTTATCTCTTAAAGAGGCGGCTATCGTCGAATCGCATCGTCTGACACTTCCCGGAACATTCATTCAACCTGAGTATCAACGGAAATATCCCATCGGTGGCTATGCCTCACATGTCATCGGATATGTTGGTGAGATTTCCGAAGCCAAACTGAAGGAGGAGGAATATCAGGGGCTTCATCAAGGGAGTATGGTCGGGCAATATGGCGTTGAACGGACATATGACCGGGCGTTGCGAGGCGTATCAGGCCGTGAACTTTTAGAGGTTGATGCGCTTGGCCATAAAAAACAGTCGATTTCTGTCCGTAAACCCAGTGCCGGCGATGATTTTTACCTGACGCTCGATATACGTCTTCAACGTTTGGCAGAAGATTTATTGGAAGATGAAGCTGGCGCCGTTGTCGCACTTGATCCCCGGACAGGAGGTGTCTTGGTCCTGGCAAGCCGGCCGAGTTTCGACCCGACGGCGTTATCTGGCGGATTACCGTTTGCAGAGTGGAAGGCGCTTCTGAATGATGCGAGGCATCCGTTAACGAATCGTGCGATTCAAGGGCAGTATCCTCCTGGGTCGACCTTCAAAATTGTGATGGCTGCAGCTGTGTTAGGGTCGCAAACTGCCCAAGGAACCGATGAGTTCTTTTGTCCGGGTGGATTTAAGTTTGGTCGACGGACCTATCGAGATTGGAAGCGTGGAGGCCATGGGTCGGTCGAATTGATTGACGCATTAGCGCAATCGTGTGATGTATATTTTTATAAATTAGGGAATCGCATGGGTATTGAGACCATTGCTTCGTATTCAAGACAGTTTGGTCTCGGCCAGAAGACAGGAATTGATCTTCCTTCTGAACGCTCAGGACTCGTTCCTTCTGGGGAGTGGAAGCGAAGAGTGAAAAACGAACCGTGGTATCCTGGTGAAACCATTTCTGTCTCGATTGGACAAGGTTTCATGACGGCCACGCCCATGCAAATGGCTCAAGTGGTTGCCGCCACCGCAATGAACGGCCGTATGATCACCCCTCGGCTCGTTCATGCGATCCGAAAGCGTGGAACCGGAATGATGGAAGAAGTGGCTCCATCGTCAAGCAGGCAATTACCGATACCTCCGGCCGTCTTTCAACAAATTCGTCAGGGATTGGAAGCGGTGGTCACAAAAGGCACGGCTAAACGCTCTCAGTCTTCATTGGTCTCCATCGCGGGTAAGACGGGGACGGCTCAAGTTGTCGCATTGCGATCAGGCCCGGAAAAAGAAATTCCGAAAGAGTTTCGTGATCATGCGTGGTTTGTGGCGTATGCACCGGTGGAAGAGCCCACCATTGTGGTGGTGGTCTTAGCCGAACATATGGGGCATGGCGGATCAGCGGCAGCCCCTATTGCCAAAGAGTTAATCGAGGCTCATGTGAAGTTTACCTCAGGTGCGCAAATGGAATTAGAGGAGCAAATTGAATCTAGTGGGCAAGAAGACGGGACAGAGCCTTCTCCCGAACAACCACGGGAGCGATCGAACTTATGATTGATCGTTATCGGCTGCGTCGTGGGTTTGATGGATTCGATTGGTGTTTTTTGGGAATTATTCTTGGGATTGTGGCCATAGGAATCCTGTCGATTTATAGTGTAACACCGGCCAACCCCTCATCCGGTATTCCTATTTATTTGAAGCAAAGTATGTGGGTGGTGATTGGTTCGTTAGTCTTTGTCGCATCGGCAGGGATTGACTACCATAAGCTTTCTCGATTTTCTTACATTTTCTATGGGATAGGGCTGCTCCTCCTGGTAGTTGTTCTTGTGGCCGGGAAAAGTAGCCGCGGGTCCCAGCGTTGGATTCCGTTGGGTCCGCTCGCTGTCCAACCCTCTGAATTGGTGAAAATTCCTCTGATCATGGCATTAGCCACATACTATGGGATTAAACACCGAGTGGGGTGGCTTCAACGTCTTGTCTTTCCAGGTCTGATTGTATTGCCTGGTTTTCTCTTAATTCTGAAGCAACCGGATCTCGGAAGTAGCTTGAGTTTTTTATCGATCTATATTGTCCTGGTCTTAGCCGTAGGGGTGAAGTCGAGGGCATTTGGTCTGGTGGTTCTGACGGCTTTATTGCTCTTTCCCTTTGCTTGGGGTGGGGTATGGGGGTCGTTGCACGGTTATCAACAGGAACGAATACTGAGTTTTGTCGATCCGAACTATGACCCTGGCGGAAAAGGATATCATGGGTTACAGTCCAGAATTGCAATAGGTTCTGGCGAGTTACTCGGAAAGGGGCTGTACGGAGGAACCCAGACTCAGTTTAAGTTTCTTCCGGAAGGGCATACGGACTTTGTGTTTGCCGTGTTTGCGGAAGAATGGGGTTTCCTAGGAGTGCTGCTGTTGTTGACGATGTATGCTGGACTATTTTTAATGGGATTGGAGATTGCCTCAAAGGCCAGAGATACGCTGGGGGCACTTCTTGCGGTGGGAGTCGTATGTGTGATTGCCTTCGGATTCCTCGTCAATCTGGCCATGACTGTCGGTTTAGCTCCGATTGTGGGTATTCCCCTACCCTTGATGAGCTATGGGGGAAGTGCGACGATCATGACATTGGCTGCGCTCGGGCTGCTTTTCAATGTGAAACGTCATCGGTTAACACTGACCTAAGTTGGCAAGACGTGTGAAAACAAGTATGGTGAAAGGGAGGTTGGTGTGATGGTTCGATGTGATATCTCCCCCGACGATGAGGGGAGAGGAGGTGCTGATGGGTGTTGAGATTGCCATCAATGTGACTCGAGAAGAAACACGAGTGGCTGTGTTGGACAACAAAGTTGTGACGGAGTTGTACGTGGATCGGGCCAAAAAGAAGGACTTTGTGGGGGATATTTATACCGGCAAAGTGGTGAAGGTGCTTCCAGGTATGCAAGCGGCCTTTGTCGATATTGGATTAGATCGAGCTGCATTTATGCATGTGTCTGATCTGTCAGTCGGCACAGAACCTGGAGATACGCTGATCGATAGCGAAGAAGATGAAAAGGGGCCTGAGATGCCCAGGCCACGCCGTCAGACGGCTCGTCCGATAGAGCAATTGTTGGAAGAAGGGCAAGAGTTGTTAGTTCAGATTTCTAAAGGCCCTATTGGGACCAAAGGTCCCAGGGTGACAACCTATGTGTCGTTGCCTGGTCGGTTTTTAGTCTTCATGCCCAATGTGGATCATATTGGTGTCTCTCGCCGAATTGCTGACGACGAAGAACGTTCCCGGCTCAAAGAAATCATGAAACGAATCCGAACTCCTGGATTTGGCTATATTGTCCGGACCGTGTGTGAGGGTGTGGCTGAAGAGGATCTTGCGTCGGATGTGCAGTTTTTAAGTGCGCTCTGGGAAGATGTCATCAAAAAATATGATCGAGAGCCGGCTCCAGCTCTTTTGCATACGGATCTCAGCTTGACGCTTCGAGTGGTTCGCGATCTCTTCACCAAAAAGGTAGACCGTTTACTTATTGATTCAAAGCCAGACTTTGATGAGGTCAAAGACTTTGTGCGACGGTATCTTCCAGAGCAGGCTTCTCGAGTGCATCATTATGATAAAAAAGATGAAGGCCTATTTGATTATCTTGGCATTGAATTAGAAATTGCCCGTGGGTTGAGCCGAAAGGTTTGGCTCAAATCCGGTGGTCATATCGTGATCGACCATACTGAGGCGATGACGGTGGTTGATGTCAACACGGGACGATTTGTGGGGAAACGAGATCAAGAAGAAACGATTCTCAAGAATAATCTCGAGGCAGCAGGAGAAATTGCCTATCAAATTCGGTTACGGGGAATCGGTGGGCTGATCATTATTGATTTTATCGATATGGAGCGAGAGCGAAACCGTGACAAGGTGTATCGGGCGTTTGTGGAAGCCATGGCTTCTGATAAGGCTCAAACACGAATTTCACGTATTTCGGATCTTGGTCTCATTGAGATTTCGCGTGAGAGAGTTCGAGAAGACTTACTTCGCACGCTTTCCGATGTGTGTAATGATTGTGAAGGACGCGGGTACACGAAGTCGGCCATGACAGTTATTTACGACATTTTTCGGGAAATCCGAAGAGTGGGTAGTGCGCGAGGACAGCAACGTCTTGTCATCGGAGCCAATCCACGCGTTGTGGAACTCCTGTTTGATGCCGAGCATGTCGGAATTGAGCAATTAGAACAACAATATCATTGCCAAATTGTGATTAAGGCTGATCCACTTCTCAACCTTGAACAATATGACATCATGGTTGTCGGAGGAAGTCTTGACCGTGCAGAGGCACGTACGGCCAGTCGTTCCGCGTGACGATGGATGAGGGAGGACTTCGCAGCATGGCTTGCGTTGAAAGCGACCAAAGGCGTTGGAGCCGGAGCGGTCTCTCGGCTTATCTTGAGATTTGGTTCACCGCAAGCTGTTCAGGCGGCGTCCGTTGGAGACCTCATGGCTCACGAAGGACTCAGTTTACCTGCGGCTCAACGAATAACGCAGGGCCCGGATGATCAAACGCTCTTGGCGGTCGAACGGGAAGTTAAAGCCATTGAACAAGGAGCTTTCTCAGTTATCACGATTCTCGATGCTGAGTATCCGTCCCGCTTAAAGGCTATTTCCGATCCTCCGCCGTTTCTGTATTTGACAGGACAGCTTGATGAAGTGGATCATCAGGCCATTGCGGTTGTGGGTTCACGGAAAGCGACTCCTGCTGGGTTAGCTTTCACTCGGATGTTGAGCCAGGAGCTAGCGTCAGTTGGGTTCACAATTGTGAGTGGGTTAGCGAGAGGGGTTGATCAAGCGGC
>BQIX01000029.1 GCA_021604145.1 Nitrospirales bacterium | reverse complement strand
TTTGTTTCGGCATTTTCTGGCCCGCTTCCGTCGGAAAACAAAATGTTACAGCAAAAGCGAAAGGATGTTGCGGTATTCGGTCAGGCTCTTGATGGCCAAATGGAACGGTGAACTAGAATATATCTTAAATTAACAATGCCGCGAATCCAATGAATTTCCCTATGTTACAACCAAACTTTCTTCGCGATATTCAACACATCAAACCTTGGAAGTTCTTTGAATCGGCTATAGCGTCGTTTTCATTGCTCGGAAGGTTCAAGGACAAATCAGGACTTGATCCTCATACATTATCAAATTAGATTGAGACTCGGCCGGCCGGAAACGGCCCAAGCTGTGTGAAAACATAAAAATGGCGGCCTGAAATCGTCTTTGAGCCTGTCAACTTTTCATATGAGGCCAGTAGTTCACCTCCTGATATGGCGTTATCGCCTATAAGGCTAAGCAATGGCCTGTCACGCTGCATTTGAAGTCGACTTTTACCGTCAAACGGGGGTGGTGTTTTCACACAGTCTCGGCCAAAAACGGCCGCTGCGGGGCGATAATTGCAGTGATTTGTTATCTGGCGTTGGTATTAAATGATAGAACGAACGACTGAAACCCGCCGTATGCCATCCGCTCAGCATCAAAACCTGAATTCGATGAATTGAGCAAATCCGCCATTCTTGGGTCAGCCGCGACCTTCTCATTTGCTAAATCACGTGCCTCACGAGATTCAAATACCACCTATCCAAACACGATGGCCTCCCCCTCGGTTGCGGCTGCGAGATCAGTGAATGAGCGTGTTCCCTTAAGTATCAAGTCGTCGCTGACATATTCTCGGTATTCGAGCGCGCCGTGTTCCTTCCAAATATCTGCTACCGCTTCAACAAGACGCTTATACTCGTCTAAGCGATCACGCGAAATGGGTAAAACGAATCCGTCGATATAGTGAGCCATACTTACTCCGATAGTGATAACTAATCTTAGCCGGAAAACTACTTTTTTGTCTCGTAAAGCCTCAGCGGAATGCACCTATATCAAAAAAACCGCGAACGCCCAATTGGGTCGTTTTCTGCCGATCAGGTTGCGACTGGCTTTGATACAATGTGTCTGATTAAGTGCCGTATTAGGCCATGTGATGAGCGGTTGCGGTTTCCGGTTGATAGGTGACTTCAACGGTAAAGCCAAGATCCTCAATCATGTTTTGTACCTCAGCGGCTGGTTGACCAGGTGTGGTCAAATAGCCATCGACAAAGAGTGAATCGGCCACGTACAGCGCGAGGGGTTGTAAGGATCGAAGGTTCCATTCTCGTCCCCCGGCAGCCCTGATTTCTCGCCGTGGATGGAGGAATCGAAACATGCAGAGAATTTTGAGACATCGGCGGGGCGTTAATTGCTGTGTCCCCTCGAACGGTGTTCCAGGAACGGGATGCAGCATGTTGAGAGGTATGGAATCTGGATCAAGATCTCGAAGAGAAAAGGCTAAGTCGATAAGGTCTTCATCAGATTCGCCCATGCCGATAATCCCGCCTGAGCAGAGTTCCAGGCCAGCCGCTCTGGCATGCTTCAGGGTTGCCAGCCGATCGGCAAAAGTGTGAGTCGTGCAAATAGACGCATGATAGGCTTCGCTGGTATTTAAGTTATGGTTGATGCGATCAACCCCTGCCGCTTTTAATTCTTTGGCTTGTCCTTCATTCAGTAAGCCTAATGAGCAACAGACTTGAATAGGAATTTCTTCTTTAATCTGTCTCACGGCAGTTGAAATTTGAGTAATTTCTCGATCAAGTGGTGAACGACCGCTGATAACCACGCAAAAGCGTTGGGCGTTGGCTTCAGCGGCTCGTCGTGCTCCTTGAAGCATATCTTTTGGTGAGACCAGCGCGTAGCGGTTAATGTCGGCAGTTGAAACCGATGATTGTGAGCAGTAATGGCAATCTTCCTGACATGCCCCGCTTTTTGCATTGAGTAACATTTGAAGCCGTACCGTGTTCCCAAAATGAGTTCGTCGAATACGGTAAGCGGCGTTAATTAAGTCAAGTAATTGCTCATCCGGAGTTTGGAGCAAGGCCAGAGACTCTGTTCTGGTGGGACAAGTATCGGCTAATGCGCGGTCTGTGAGATCTATCAAGTCAGTCGTCATGTGAGTCCCCTTGTGTCAGCAATTGAAATGCTTATGCCGTTGCTCAAACTATCAGGTTTAACTGCCATATCGGGCGGAAGGTGATCGTGTCTTTTTAATAGTTTGGTAGGAATGAGATGGTTGATTTTCATGTGCCAGTTCTGGAATAGGAATGCGTGGAGCATCCGACCACATCTTTTCCAAAGCATAGTACTGTCGGATATCTGTCTTAAAGATATGAACCACGATATCTTCATAGTCCAGCAAGATCCACATGGAGGTTCCTGCGCCTTCTATCAGCGGAGTTGTGTGGTACTTGGTAGCTATTTCCTGTGCAATATAATTGGCAATGGCCTTCACCTGACGCTCGGATTCACCTGATGCCAGAACGAAATAATCGGCAATAGACGTGAGATTTTGTACATCAAGAACCAACACATCCGAGGCCTTTTTGCTCAAGGCCGATTCTGCAATGGAAAGTGCTTTTTGTTGAGAATACGGAATATCAGAAGTCACAAAAATTAGGCCTGAAATAAATGATGCTCAAGTATATAAGATTCTATAGAAGGCGGCAACCAATCCGAAACGGTTTGCCCTTTCTGTACATATGTCCGAATCAACGAAGCCGACGCTTCGCATGGGGGTAACGAGAGGAAGGTGAGCTGTTTTCCTGTGGGGAGGGGGATTGGCAATTTGTGAATATGGCCCTTCTCAAGATTCTGTAGGCTTTGCGGTGAAATCGGTGGTAAGCACGATACCGATGAAATATTTGTGAAATCGGCATCAGGTCGTGAACACACAATAAAGTTGCATAGTCCTAATAGGCGAGGGGCATCTTTCCAGGTATGGAATTCTAAAAATGCATCGAGTCCAATAATGAATGACCAGTGTGTCACGTCTTGATGCATGTGTTGAAGCTTTGTCAGTGTGTCGACTGTGTAGGAGATGTCCGTAGATCGAATCTCGATATCCGACGCCGTAAAGGCAGGGTTGTGCTCAAGCGCCATTTCCACCATCGCCAGTCGATGGTGTGCTGGAGCAAGGGAAGTGGATTTTTTATGTGGTGGATCCCCTGTCGGAATAAAGAGGACGCGATCAAGCTTGCACTCGGCTTGTGCCTGTTCGGCAATGTGCAGATGACAGCAATGAATAGGATTGAAAGCTCCGCCTAAGAGTCCGATGTGCATAAGAAAGTCTAGACTGGAGAACTTTTCTGCTAGAGAATGACCAGATTGTCCCGATGGACCACTTCTTCGTATTCACGGGTTCCAAAAAGTTTTTGAATATCGCGCGTATTTTGTCCTTTGATTTGTTGAAGAATGTGCGATGAATAATTGACTAATCCTTTAGCAAATTCCTGTCCTTTTTCGTCGGTACATGTAATGGGATCACCAGCGTTAAAATGACCTTTCACATCAAGAATGCCTGAGGGAAGAAGACTTTTGCCGCGTTGTTGCAAAGCCTCTACCGCGCCTTGATCCAATTGGAGCAGCCCTTTAGATCGCAAGGTAAAGGCGATCCACTGTTTGCGGCTGTTGAGCGGGCTGATGTGAGGAAGAAAGAACGTGCCTCCGCTACTGCCTTGTAACACGCTGGGAAGCAACCCTTGTATTTCTCCGTTCAGGAGTAAGGTTGAGACGCCAAATCGAGCCACATGCTTGGCGGCTTGAATCTTTGTGACCATGCCCCCTCGGCTTTCCTGGCTTCTCGATAAGCCAGCCGTTTGCTCTATCGATTTGGTGAATTTCTCGACTAAAGGGATCAGGGTTGCCGAAGGGTTCTGTCGAGGGTCCGCGGTATAGAGGCCATCAACATCTGAAAGAATAACCAAGAGGTCTGCATCGACCAGGTGTGCAACTTGTCCGGCTAAGTTATCGTTATCTCCAAATCTGATTTCATCGACAGACACCGTATCATTTTCGTTAATGATCGGAATGACTCCATACTTTAAGAGAGAAGTTAACGTATGACGGGCATTGAGAAAGCGTTTCCGATCTGCAAGGTCTTGGTGAGTGAGGAGAATTTGCGCGACCTTGTCTCCGGTTTTTTCAAAGGATTTTTCATAGGCGCGGATGAGTCGGCTCTGCCCCACTGCGGCAGCCGCTTGCTTGAGAGGAATCGATTTCGGATAGGCTTTTAGGCCGAGTGGATGAATTCCCGCAACAATGGCTCCCGATGATACGACCACGACTTGCCGGTTGCTCGCATGAATTTGAGCGAGATCGTTGGCAATGGATACAATTTGCGCAATTCGAAGGCCGTCATCGCGAGAGGCCACTAAGCTGCTTCCAATTTTGACAACAAGACGCTTGGTTTGTGTTAGGAGCTGGTCTCGCATGTATTTCTCACGTTGGAGACGTGCTGCGCTAAAAAGGCTAGCAATGCTGGAAGGCCTTCACGGGTGACGGCAGAAATCGGGAAGAACGAAAGCTGGTGTGATTCACAATACGACTGTAAGATTTGTCGTATCTCTCCTGTGCCTTGGCTATCTATTTTTGTAGCCACAACGGCAAAGGGGCGTTGTGCTAAATCGGCATCGTAGGATTCGAGTTCATTTCTCAATGTCAGTAAGCTTGTGACAGGATCCTCAACGGACCATTCTGAAATATCAATGAGAAATAACAAAAAGGCCGTACGTTGAATGTGCCGCAGAAATTGAAACCCCAAGCCTTTGCCTTCATGAGCCCCTTCGATCAAACCTGGAATGTCGGCGACCACAAAACTTTGGTCTTCCGTGACACTCACGACGCCGAGATGCGGACGAAGGGTCGTGAATGGATAGCTGGCAATTTCCGGGTGTGCAGAAGAAATCGATGAGATGAGTGTGGATTTTCCGGCATTTGGAAATCCAACCAGTCCAACATCGGCAAGAAGCTTCAGTTCTAAAATCAGTGACCGTTCTTCTCCTGGCGTGCCAGTTTCGAATTGCCGAGGGGCACGATTGGTTGGTGTGGCAAAATTGGCGTTCCCGCGGCCGCCTTTTCCTCCATGGGCGATAATGACGGTTTGTTGATCGTTTATGAGATCCGCAAGGATTGTTTGGGTGTCTTCTTCTTTGATAATCGTGCCAATGGGGACAGGAATAATGACGTCAGCTCCCGCGCTGCCTGATCGGTTTGCGCCTTGCCCATACTGTCCTGATGGGGCTTCGTAATGGCGGAGATAACGGAAGTCGAGCAAAGTTGAGACACGCGTTGATGCCTGGAAGATAATATGGCCGCCATGGCCTCCATCACCTCCATCGGGACCGCCGCGAGGAACGAATTTTTCTCGACGAAAACTGCAGGCCCCATCACCTCCCGAACCAGCTTTCACGGCGATGCGGGCTTGATCAATAAACATGGCTATCCTTGTGACTCAGGAAGATATTTCGCAGCAATGTCAAGGAAGGAGTCAATCTAATGATTGACGAAGAAATTGAAGCGAGAAGCCTCAGTGCTGATCATGCAGGAGGGTAAATACTCACTTTTCGCCGGTCTTTACTTCCTTCGAATTTTACAGTGCCGGTGATTTTTGCGAAGAGGGTGTAGTCTTTTCCCAGCCCGACGTTCATCCCTGGATAAAACTTGGTGCCCCGTTGTCGAACAATGATGCTCCCTGCGCAAACGGCTTCGCCTCCATATGCCTTGACTCCAAGGTATTGAGGGTTACTGTCGCGACCGTTTCGAGAGGAGCCTCCTCCTTTTTTATGTGCCATTTGTTAATTCTCCGTTACGGGTCAATGCGTTTAGGAAGGTTTTACGATTTCCGCAATGCGGATTTGTGTGAATCCTTGTCGGTGTCCCCGAGTTCGGCGATAATTTTTTCGTCGCTTTTTCTTGAAAACCCGAATCGTTCGAGTTCTTCCGTGGCGAAGAATTTCAGCTTTCACTAAGGCATTGTCGATTTTTGGAAAACCGAAAATCGCGCCACTGTCACCATGAATACATCGAACATCAGGAAGCTCAACCACTGTCCCAACTTCTCCGACCAGAGTTTCTACTTGAAGCACGACTCCAGGCTCGGCCCGGTATTGCTTCCCACCTGTTTCAATAATAGCGTACATACATATTCTCCCTTATTGTACTGATTTTTATCACGGTGCTTAAAAAGGTGTCAAGATTTCAGAATGTCCTTACATCGTCCGATACGTTCGTTGACAGCCAATCACACCACTGCTATATACCATTCGGGAAGCGGTCGCGTAGTCTTATTGGTAAGATTGCTATATGGATACTCCAAGTCAAAAAATTTGGATGGATGGATCGTTTGTTGATTGGAACGACGCTTCTGTCCATGTGTTAACGCATTCTCTTCATTATGGACTAGCCGCATTTGAAGGCATCCGTTGTTATCAAGGCGAGGTGGGGTCAGCGATTTTTCGTTTATCGGAACATGTGGACCGTCTCTTCGAATCGGCGCATATCACTATGATGAAGATTCCCTATTCGAAAAAAGACGTGACTGACGCAATTATTGAGACCGTTCGTATTAATGAACTCAAATCCTGTTATATCAGGCCGATTGTCTACTTGGGCTATGGTCCAATGGGTGTGTATCCCGGTGAAAATCCCGTTCAATTGTCGATTGCCGCGTGGCCTTGGGGAGCGTATCTCGGAGATGATGCGCTTGCGAATGGAATCCGGGCCAAAATATCTTCCTTTACCCGTCATCACGTGAATGTGTCGATGACGCGTGCAAAAATCTCTGGCTACTACGTGAATTCGATTCTCGCCAAGTGGGAGGCCAAAAAATCTGGATACGAAGAGTCCATTCTTCTCGATCCGGATGGTTATGTTGCTGAAGGAACCGGTGAGAATGTGTTTATTGTCAGTAAGGGTATTCTGAAAACCACTCCTTTGACTTCGATTTTAGAGGGGATTACACGAAGTTCCATCATTCAATTGGCTAAAGATAAGAAAATCCCTGTTCTGGAAGAGCGATTTACGCGAGATGCGATGTACGTGGCTGAAGAAATATTTTTAACGGGAACTGCGGCTGAAGTGACGCCTGTTCGTGACCTCGACGATCGAATGATTGGTCAAGGCAAGCCTGGCCCTATCACGAGTACCTTGCAAAAAGCGTTTTTTGATATTGTTAAAGGGAAAGATTCTACCTACGCCAATTGGCTCACCCCTGTCGCTTAGCCTACGTTCAGATCCTGTTTTACTTACCATTTAAATAGTGGAAAAACAGCAATTGCTGGAATGAAACGCACTCAGGATGAGTCTGCGAGTTATTCTGTTGTGGCGGGCGGTGCTGTGGCTTCTGGAGGAGCGGGATCCGATGACTCAGGTGCAGCGGGAGAAGGTTCTTCTGAGGCCTCCGTTGATGTTGCGGCCGGTGCTGACTCGACTTCTGTAGCTGGTGTTTCATTTTTGGCCGGTGTTGAGAGATCAATGACGGATGATGCGGTGTTTTCCTGTTTTGATAACAGGGCCAAACTCAATGAACTTAGCATGAAGACAATGGCGGCTCCGACAGTCACCTTGCTGAGAAATGTCCCAGGTCCACGACTACCAAAGACGGTCTGACTCGATCCTCCAAATGCTGCGCCAATTTCCGCTCCCTTTCCTGCTTGCAACAAAATGGCTGCAATCATCAGAAAGCACACAATAAGGTGGATCACGACGGTCAGGGTATACATAATCTATCTCGATTTATCGTGGTTAATTTAGGGAACGATGAGCAGAGCCTATGATCTTAACAAATGAGTCAGGATTGAGACAAGCTTTTCCAACCAAGGCTCCATTGATCTGAGGAGATTGAAAGAGAGAATCGGCATTGTCAGGATTGACACTGCCGCCATATACAATACGAATGGTTTCTCGTTTGGTTCCCCAGGTATTTTCTAGTACTGCACCAATCAGCGTATGGACTTCGGTCGCCTGGTCAACAGTTGCGGCTTTCCCTGTGCCGATTGCCCATACTGGTTCATAGGCAATCGTCATCTGGCCCATGTGTTCTGCACTAATATCTTTCAATCCCTCGAGGAGTTGTTTTTCAATCACGGCATTGGTCTGCCCCGCTTCACGTTCCCTCAATAATTCACCAACGCAGAGGATAGGGCGAAGTTGATGGCTTAAGGCTGAATGGACTTTTCTGTTAATCAGGTCATTGTCTTCACCGAAATGTTGTCGCCGTTCAGAATGTCCGAGAATGACCGAGGTGCATCCGAGATCTTTGAGCATCGGGGGAGAAACTTCACCGGTAAAGGCTCCTTCGTGTTCACAGAACACATTTTGAGCTGCCAGTGTAATGGGAGAAGATTGTAAGGCCTCATGAAGAGAGTGGATAGCTGTAAACGGAGGGGCAATGGCAACGTCAACAGAAGATTTGGCAGTGTAGAGCTTGAGGAAATCACGAATGAACTCCCGCCCTTCCGAGGCGGTCTTATACATTTTCCAATTGCCAACAATAAGTGGTGGATGCATATCGTGTGATGAGGTCAAAGTAGAGGGATACGAGCCTGCAATGGGGAACGGTCGTCTACGGTTGATTGGGTAGAGCTGCCAGGCCAGGCATGTGTTTTCCTTCAAGCAGTTGCAGGGCCGCTCCTCCCCCTGTAGAAATAAAGGCCATACTGTCGGATTCTCCAGCTCGATGTACCGCAAGGGCCGTATCGCCACCACCTACCACTGTTTTGGCATAGGCATTGGCAACGGCATGTGCCATTGAGAGGGTGCCGCGAGAAAATGCATCCCGTTCAAAAACCCCCATAGGTCCGTTCCATAAGATCGTTTTCGCATTTTCGACGGCTTCACTAAAAAGCTTGACCGACGCTGGACCGATATCCATGCCATACCAACCTTCGGGAATTTCTTGAATGGGGACAATTTTGGTCTCCGCACTGGGTTCCTGGCTTGCGGCCACGACGCAGTCCACTGGTAAATAAAACTTTACCCCACGGCTCAGAGCATGCTCTTGAATCCCTTTTGCAAATTCCAACATATCATTTTCAACAAGTGATCGACCAATTTCGTGGCCCATGGCCTTAATGAAGGTGAACGCCATTCCGCCGCCAATGATGACCTTGTCCACACGTTTCCCAAGGTTTTCAATGACACCAATTTTTCCGGAAACCTTCGCGCCACCGAGGATGGCCACAAAGGGCCGCACGGGATTTTCAACAACGCCTTCCAGCGCTTCGACCTCACGTTTCATGAGGTAACCAGCGGCAGAAACCTTCATGAACTTTGTGATGCCAACTGTCGAAGCATGGGATCGATGAGCCGTCCCAAAGGCTTCATTCACATAGACCTCGCCGAGAGAGGCTAGTTGTGAGGCAAAGGTTTCATCATTTTGTTCCTCCTCGGCGTGAAATCGAAGATTTTCGAGCAGCAAGACATCGCCGGGTTTCATTTGGCTAACTAATGCACGGACCTCGTCTCCTAAGCAGTCATGCGCAAAGACGACGGGTTTATCGAGTAGACGCTGCAGGCGCTTGGCGACAGGCGCTAAGCTCAGGTTAGGATCAGGCTTTCCATCAGGGCGACCCAGGTGAGAACAGAGGATGACGCTTGCGCCTTCGTCCACGGCATGGTTGATAGTGGGTAGCGCGGCTCGAATTCGTGAGTCATCGGTGATCTGCCCAGCGTCGTCGAGGGGAACGTTGAAGTCAACCCGTATGATGACACGTTTATTCCGAAGGTCGATGTGGTCGATAGTTTGTTTGGTGAGGTTCATAAATCCCCCTTTTTTCGCGCGAAAAACCTTATCGCAGAACGGGGTAAGGAACCAATGACGGCAGGTTCCCAATCAAGATTGTTGGGCCAGAAACTTTACCAGGTCACGTAAGCGACATGAGTAGCCCCACTCGTTATCATACCAGGCAAAGACTTTCACAAATCGTTTGTCCATCACGGTTGTCATGGGTGAATCGAGTGTGGCGGAATAGGGGCTCCCGTTGAGATCTGATGAAACAATGGGAGAGACTGAGTAATCAAGGATATTCTGTAGTGAACTTTTCGCCATGGTTTGAAAGGCTTTATTGACGGTGGCGACATCACAATCTGTTTCGACTTCCACGGCCAGGTCGATAAGGGAAACGTTAGGTGTTGGGACGCGAATGGCTACCCCATCCATTTTCCCTTGTAATTCAGGAATGACCAGGTGCAGCGCTTTCGCAGCTCCGGTTGACGTGGGAATCATTGACAGACCTGCCGCGCGTGCTCGCCGTAAATCTTTATGGGGCAAATCGAGAAGTTGTTGGTCGTTGGTGTAGGAATGGATCGTGGTCATGAATCCATGACGAATCCCAAATTGTTCGAGAAGAACTTTCGAGACCGGTGCAAGGCAGTTGGTCGTACATGAAGCATTGGAAATTATGGTGTGTTCTTGAGGATTATATTTGGAATCATTGACGCCGAGCACAATCGTCAAATCAGCATCTTTGGCAGGAGCAGAAATGATGACCCGTTTGGCGCCGGCTGAGAGATGTTGGCTGGCTCCTTGACGATCCGCAAAGCGCCCGGTGGATTCAATAACGACATCAATATTGAGCTGTTTCCATGGCAGTTCTTTAGGATCTCGCTTATCAAAAATGTCAATGGATTGATCATTGACAACCAAGCGTCCAGGCTGGGCTTCGACCGTTCCCTGAAATCGGCCATGTACGGAATCGTAGGTTAAGAGATGCGCAAGAGTGGCAGCATCTGTGAGATCATTGATGGCAACTACTTCAATGTCGGGATGCCCGACGCTGGTACGAAAAAAATTGCGACCGATACGGCCAAAGCCGTTAATTGCAACACGAATAGCCATAATTGATTGATAAGTTTAGGTTTTTCTTTAAAATTTGGTGAATAAATAATGTGTTTGGATGGTACTGACCCCTGTGACTTAAGTCAAGAACTGCAAGGAAGGAATTTCAAGTAAAAGATACCGATCATTCCAATGGAACGTACCAATCTTTGTGTCCCATTGTTAAATCTTCATCGCGTCTTTTACCTCTTGCATCGTTTCGTGAGCGACGATTGAGGCTTTTAGCTGTCCTTCATGAATGATGTTTTGAACGTAATCGGGTTTCGCCATCAAGCCGGCCCTGGCTTCCCAGGACGGCGCTAAGCGTTCAACCATGACATCTGCAACAAGTTTTTTACAATCAATACAGCCGATGGCGGCGGTTCGGCAGTCTTGATTGACTTGCTCCTGTATGGCTTGTGGTGAAAGAATTTTATGGAAATCATAAACAGGGCAGACATCAGGATTGCCTTTATCTGTTCGTCGAACTCTAGCTGGATCAGTCACCATTGTTTTCAGTTTCTTGCGGATTTCTGGTTCTGCGTCAGACAAATTGATGGTGTTGTGATAGCTTTTGCTCATTTTACGCCCATCGGTGCCCGTCACCTTGGGAAATTGAGTAAGATGTTCTTTTGGCTCCGGAAAAACGGGTTGATATAAGTTGTTAAACCGTCTGGCCAATTCTCGCGTTAATTCTAAATGCGGCAGTTGGTCTTTTCCCACCGGAACAAAGTCAGGTTTATACAGAAGAATATCTGCGGCCTGAAGAACGGGATACCCAAGAAATCCATACGTGGAAAGATCTTTCTCTTTAATTTCTTCTTGTTTTTCTTTATAGGTCGGATTCCGTTCGAGCCATGGAACAGGCACGATCATGGAAAGAAGAAGGTGAAGAATGGCATGATCGGGGACCGAGGACTGCACAAAGACGGTTGAGCGGGCTGGGTCAATTCCAGCAGCCAGCCAATCGATCAACAGACCTTGGGTGAATTCTTTGATTCGACTCGTATCGGCATAGTTGGTTGAAAGCGCGTGCCAATCAGCCACGAAGAAAAAGCATTGGTATTGGTCTTGAAGCGCTTTCCAATTTTCGAGCGCTCCAAGAAGATTTCCCAGATGAAGGTGTCCACTTGGCTGCATTCCACTTAAGACTCGGTTCGACACGAATAGACTCCTTTATGATTATAAAATTTCACTGGGAAGCACCGTGGCCGCGAGGACCTGAAACACTGATCCAATGATGGTGCTGATAAGATGCACCTGTGGTTCGATCATGATAATACCCAGAATGACAAGCATGCCATAGGGTTCTAAGCGACTGAGGCTCAGAGCTGATGCTGGAGGAAGAAGGCTCGTCATAATTCTTCCCCCATCGAGCGGTGGCACGGGAAGCAAGTTAAACACCATGAGGACGACATTAATCAAGATGGAAAAGAGGCTCATGGCTGCCAAGGGCAACAATACCATGCCCAACAGATCGCTTCGGGATTCCAAGCCTGGCTGAGGCGGCCAATTTTCTGCAATCGATGGATCAATGAGAAAAATCAAGCTCAGCAGGAGAGCGCTGCCAATGGCTAAGGCGAAATTCATGGCAGGCCCTGCAGCGGCGACGAGTGCCATGTCACGACGAGGGTTGTGCAATTGTCGGACATCAATCGGTACTGGCTTGGCCCACCCAATTAAAAATCCACCCGGCATCAAAAAGCACATGAGCGGGACGATGATACTCCCCCATGGGTCAATGTGCGCTAGTGGATTGAGGGTGAGTCTCCCAGCTAGCTGCGCTGTCGGATCGCCAAAAAAATGGGCGACCCGGCCATGGGCGTACTCATGGAGGACAATTGCAAAGATAAGCGGTAATGCCCTGTACGAAATGGCATGAATAATTGGTGCAATGTCATCCATGTCGCTAATTAATTTGAACGAATCGCCCTTTGTCAATTTGAAGTATATAGATCTTTCGATTGAGGACGCCAGTTGAGCCAAATGAGGCGAAACTATTTAAAGTCGGGAGGTCGTGACGGCGGAGAAATTGTTTCCGAACCTCCTCGCCAGAAGTGGCACCATTGCGAATGGCATCAAGGACGAGCCAGGCGGCATCGTAGGCTTGCACGGCAAACAATGAAGGGTCAGACCCGAAACGTGTGCGGTAGCGTTCGATAAAGGCATGAACCGACGGATCAGGACTATTGAGGAAAAATCCATCAGTGAAAATGCCATGGTCAATCCCATGTCTCGCCCAACGAAAGATTTCAGGGTTATGCCAACTGTTCCCGCCTAAGAGCGGGGTGTTGATGTCGTAAAACGCAAGTTGAGACGAGATGAGTGCGAGATTGACAGGCTTTCCAGGGACGAAAATGGCATCGAATCCCGGCGTATATACTGTACGCTTTTTCTTCTTTGATATTTTTTCTTCTTCGATGGTGCCGTACATGGCGAGGTCGGTATCTTTTAATCGAACAATCTGTTCAGCGACATCGGTTTGTTGTTCGGAGTAGTGTTCCACCGCGATCAATTCGCCCCCGAAATATTCGACCGCTTGGGTGAATAATTGACTCATTTCACGTCCATAGGCCGTGTCCGGAGCAATAATACAGAATCGAGTGTGACCCAGTTGGTTCATCGCATAGTCCACGAGCTGTCGAACTTGCAGCGTGGCGG
This sequence comes from Nitrospirales bacterium, assembly GCA_021604145.1. Taxonomy (GTDB): domain Bacteria; phylum Nitrospirota; class Nitrospiria; order Nitrospirales; family UBA8639; genus JAGQKC01. Next base: position 4,346 of record BQIX01000029.1, on the reverse strand, counting down.
TTAAGGCCGTGCTAAACCAATAGGATCCAAACCTGCGAACGTCAAGCAAGGTGGCTGATGGCGTCAGCATTGGCACTTCATAGTCATCAGCTAAATCGGCAATGCTCTGGATTTCACGCGAGAGCAATGGCCCGATGGCGGCAATCGGCGTGAAGTCATTCAAGACCTGTTCAAGCTCATCATGCAATGGATTGGTCGAAGAGGCGGTGTCTTTTACCACGAGCCCAACCGACGTTAATCCCAATTGCTGTTTGCCGTCTTCTAGCGCAAGGCGAATGCCATTTAATGAATCTGTGCCAAAACTTTTGAGCGGGCCAGAAGAAGGCAGAAATGCCGAGATGACAAACCTATTAATCTTGATTTTATGCATGAACGACTGCAAGAGAGCCATGGCGGTTTGGGCGTATGGATGATCGGGGAAGTGTTGAAGAAACGTTCGAATATCACGTTCAGCCAAGACTTCATCACCATGAGAGGTGTGTAATTCGATTAATCGGATGGTGGCGAGATCGCCAGGATAGCGATCGGGATAGGCTTCAATGAGATTTTGTAGTGACGTTTCATCCATAGATTGAAGGATCAGGTCTTGAATGATGGTCTTGAGAGCAGCGCGTTGTTCGTAATCCACCAAGGCGATCTCTTCCAACGCCGCTTTGATAGCCTCGACGTTCTGCCCTTGTTTGATATGCGCGTCTCGCATTTGACTCAGGGCTTCTTGTCGCAGGGCAGGACTTGCAGAAAAGTTAAAGACTTGTTGCAGAACGGTGATCGCGCGTTCGGGCTGTTCGAGTGTGAGGTAGAGTTGGCCAAGAAGGAGGCGGGTTTCATTAGCTAATGGGGACATGGGGAATTCATCGAGCAATTGCTCCATAATCGAGGCAGCGCTTTGCTCTTGATTGGTCGTCCGTAATATCGCAGCCTGCAGGAAGTAGGCTTCTTGCAAAATCTCTGGGGGTGGTTGCCGGTCAATTAATGATTCCAGCGTCGACAGGGCTTCGTCGAACTCTTGGATCTCGAAGTTGGTTTTGGCTTTATCGAGCAGGGTTTGGTTGGAGTACCGCTGTTGTTGGGCAACCACAATGGGAGCCGGAATATTAGAAGAGTTGGCTCTGACCACCCATGGAAGCCACAGGTTACTGACAAGAAGAAAGCTTGAAAGAAAAAGAACGGTGACGCGCATGAATCAGGAGTGAATCTGTTTGGTTTGTTCTATTTAGTCTACAGAGTAAGTGGCTGGGTATGGTGAATGTGAGAGATAATAACGATAACGGTGTTTTTACCATTGTCTCAACTCTCTATTCTATGAGTGTACCAAATGAGCTGCGTAAGCGCTAATATACGAATGTGATGCAAGCCGTGAACCGTGAACCAGTGCAAGACCAGGTGATGGATGAGGTCATTGAAGAGTATCTGACATCTTTGCGAATAGAAGGCGGCTTGGCTTCTAACACGGTAGCTGCGTACCGGCGTGATCTCCAAAAATTAAAGGATTTTCTCGCAACGAAAGGGATTGCTCAATTTTTACATGTTTCGAAAGAGGGCATTCGGGAGTTTCGTCAAAATTTGAGAGATCAGCAACTGGCAGCATCGTCCATTGCCCGTTGTCTAGCAGCCGTTCGTGGGTTGTATCGGTTTCTCGGAGTGGAGGGGGCGCAGCCAACCCTGTTGGCTCCCCTGGTGGGATCGCCCAAGCAATGGTCGCGATTGCCCAAGGTTTTGAGTGAGACTGACGTCACGCTTCTCTTGGAACTCCCACTACAGCGAAGTCCTGAAGATCTGCGAGATGCGGCAATGGTGGAGTTGTTGTATGCCACAGGTCTTCGAGTCTCGGAGTTGATCCATTTAGAATTATCCCATGTGAACCGGGATGTCGGATATGTCCTTGCGACAGGGAAACGCGACAAGCAACGTGTGGTGCCGCTCGGAGAAAAAGCGAATCAAATTCTCGCAGAGTATGTGAATCAAGCCCGGCCAAAGTTATTGAAGAAGCGAAAATCTCAAGCTCTCTTTCCCACGCGGAGAGGAGATTCGTTTACCCGGCAAGGGTTTTGGAAAATGTTGCAGGCGCGTGCCAAACGCGCCGGTATTACCAAAGCTATTTCCCCGCACATGCTCCGTCATTCGTTTGCAACTCATCTATTGGAACATGGAGCCGATCTCCGCTCGGTTCAAATGATGCTAGGCCACGCTAGCATCGCCACGACGCAAATCTACACCCATGTCGAAGAAGCACGCCTTAAGAAAATTCACACCGATCTATTCCCAAGAAAACAACGACAAAGACATGGCAATAAGCAGAGTCGGCAAAGCTGATCAAAAATTTGATCAGCGAACAGACACCTATCACGATCCAAGTTTCTATCCACCTCGAATAAGTCTTCCTCGAGCGAGATCAATCCGAATAGTTATAAAATACGATAATATGGAAGGTGAATACACGCATTCGTTGTCGTTTTATGAGTGGGAATAGTCAGGTGAAAAACCTGTACTCCTTCATATAGATTTCAATTGCCCGAGAGAGCGAAATTTGTATTTGACAAGTAGAGCGAAAAGTATAAGCTTAGGTGAAACCCTATTTATAGAATAAGAAGGTGGCAGTATTAAGAGGACGGTGCGGACACTTTTAAAAAACGTTCGAATACATTCGCCCATCATATTGTTTAGATGAATAAAGTTTCATCCCTTTTCCATCTTCATCCATATATTACTTTTCTTTACTGACTCAAAAAAAAAGAATTTTTATTGAGTTTTTTGCTTCATAGCATAAATCTTATGAAGTAGAGCTCAAGTCTTCAGTTTGGCGTCTGCCCTGCCTTACTCAGCTCGAGGGCAATGAACCGAGTTGGTAATTTAGACAGCACAATATTTGACCTGTAAAGTCTGAACACAGTCGTTGTCATAACCCGGGCCAATAAGCGAACCTTTGTGGGTCTGTGTACTCATCCAAGAGAAATGACATGTGAAAGAATTCTCAATACCATTTTACTTGTGTGGGTGAGTTTCATGCGAGAGAGCAAGGAATCTCTTTCATCTCACACACACAGGAGTGATCCATGAAAAAGCTTTTGCTCTTATTTGCTTTCACTCTCGGAACCGTTTTGCCAGCTAGTGCAGCTTTCGCAATATCCCTTTCCCTTATTCCTTCTGCAACAATCATTAATCCCGGTGATCCTGTCACCGTGGATGTGAATGTTGGAGGGCTGAGTAATGGTGCGACCCCTTCCTTGGGCGCATTTCTGGTTGAAGTGATCTTTGATCCCAAGGTATTGACCTTTCATTCGGAAACGTATGGTGATTTCCTTGGGGATACGGACCCATTGGCGTTTGAGGCGGACATTATCACATTACTAGCAGTCGGTTCGGTGAGCCTAGATGAAGTGTCGTTTCTCTTGGATGTCGAACTTAATGCGCTTCAGTCTGACAGCTTCACATTAGCAACGCTGTCTTTTTTGGGAAATAACATGGGAACCACACTTCTAACATTTGGACATGTCGATCTTAGTGATGCGGCCTTCATGGCTAATTCCCTTTTCGTCGATAGGTTTCATGCCGTCTCGGTCACCGTCGAATCATCCAGACAGTCACCGACCAATCCGATTCCTGAACCTTCGACGCTATTTTTATTGGGAAACGGCCTAGCTGGATTAGCGGCTTGGAGGCACAGGCCGTTTCGCTACTGAGAAGCTTTAGTCAATCTTTTTACGATTCAATAAGTTCTCTAATCGGACATTTCCGTGTATCGAGTGAGAGCCGAGGTGCTACACCGTTCCGTTTGGCGTCGAGCATTTTCTCTGGGCTTACTTGAGTCTCTTTCGTTTAAAGGCCGTCTATAAAAGCGTCGTTCTTTTTTGTTGATTGCAGGCTTCCATAGCATGCTGTCTGAAAATCACTTTCAATAGCCCATGAAAACAAACAGTGGCCTTGATCTTACGGCCATGGAAAAGAATCTCATTTTGCATGGTGCGTGCAACACTGAAGATACGGAGCTTCTCAATGAAAAAATATCTCGTCATAACAATCGCTTTTGTATGTATGACTAGCGCCCAACCTATTGTTGTGGCAAATAGCCAGGGATCATTGGAAGTCACGTTGCAATTGCGTTCGCTAGACAATACTCGGGCTCTACAATCCGCAGAGGAGCAAGCGTCCGCCGCGCAACACGTTACGATGATGAAGCATCGGAGTGTTCAGGGCGCACCTTCTCAGCAGCGAAATCCTGAACTCTCGGAGCAGCAACTTGTCGTGGTCGCTCATAATGTTCAGGGAGAGGAAGTGACAAAAGTATTGATTCTTGACCCACGAAAGATTCGAGCAGAAATCCTCGACCCGATGGGAGCAGCTGAATC
>BQIX01000028.1 GCA_021604145.1 Nitrospirales bacterium | reverse complement strand
ACAGGACAACGGTATTGCATCAACTCTGCATCACTGCATTTCAAAGAAGAGAGTCCATAGATATGTCGAGACCTGAAGTCCTCTTACGGACAGCTGTACGATCGGGTCAACTCAATGATTGACAGTGAGAATGACCTTGTCGAAATTAGTGTCAGCTATCGGTATGCTCAGGAACATCAGTGGGTCATTCAAGGTATCACCGGCTTTCTTTCAGCCTATTATATGGAAAAACCTGGATTTCAAATTCGACGGCACTACGACGAATTAGAAACAGGCGTTCATATTTGGCTCTGCGAGGTCCCGGAGGGCACCAGCGTGCCCCGTCTGCTTAGACGTCTTCAAACCGATATCCCTCCGTCACGAATTATTACATGTTCTCCTCTAACAACAGCACAACTTCGTTACCTCATCGATGCGAAAAGTGAAAACATCCCCTAAGCGCTCACTGTCGCGAGGCTGACATATCAATTCCAGCTAAACCTGCCAAATCTAAAAGAAACGCATAAATCGTTGCTGACTCTTTATATCGTTTAAACCGTCCAGACGCTCCGCCATGACCGGCATCCATATTCGTCTTGAGTATAAGACGATTGGAATCCGTTTTGAGCGTCCGTAATTTTGCAACCCATTTCGCTGGCTCCCAGTACTGCACTTGCGAATCATGAAGTCCTGTCGTAATCAAAATATGTGGATACGATTTGGCTTCCACATTGTCATAGGGAGAATAGGATAACATGTAGTCAAAATATTCTTTCTGATGCGGGTTTCCCCATTCATCATACTCCCCGGTCGTGAGGGGAATCGTGTCATCAAGCATGGTCGTCACCACATCCACAAACGGAACTTGCGCAATGACGCCGGTAAACACCTCAGGCCGTAAATTGGTGACCGCTCCAATTAGAAGCCCACCGGCACTCCCACCCATGGCAAATAACTTTTCTGGACTCGCATACCGTTGATCTCGCAAATACTCGGCACAGGCAATGAAGTCTGTGAAAGTATTCATTTTTTTTAGCAATTTGCCGTCTTCATACCAAACACGTCCCAATTCTTCGCCTCCTCGAATATGGGCAATGGCATACACGAACCCTCGATCTAACAAACTCAGACGTGCTGAGCTAAACGTGGCATCCATACTGGATCCATAGGACCCATACCCATATAACAACAGTGGCGCATTTCCATCAGCCACAAACCCTTTCCGATAGACCAGGGAAATGGGAATGGACGTTCCATCCTTTCCTTGAGCATGAAGACGCTCAGTATGGTACTGCGATACGTCAAAGTCGCCTACAACTTCTTCACGCTTCAAAAGAACCTTAGTTTTCGTCTCCATATAATAATCATAAATTGTCATCGGCGTCGTCATGGATGTATAGCCGAACCGCAGCACGGAGGTCTCTAACTCATAGTTATCACCAAAGGTGACGTAATAGGCTGCCTCTCCAAAATCTATTTCAAATTCTTCATCACCCTCCCATGGGATTACTCGGAAATGAATGAGGCCTTGAATCCGTTCTTCAACCACGAGGAACTGTTGAAAGAGTTCTATTCCCTCGAGTAATACATCCTCGCGATGCGGGATCAATTCTTTCCAATTTTCTTTTTGCGGTTGATTCACCGGCGTCACCATCAGGCGAAAATTCTTAGCCTGATCGTTTGTTCGAATATAAAACTGCCCATTGTAATGTTCAACGTCATATTCGTGTCCACGCTCACGTGGTTGCAGGACTTGAAATGCACCAGAAGGATGGTTCGCATCAAGGAATTGGTATTCACTGGAAATCGTCTGATGCGAAGCAATCATCAGAAAGTGTTTTGACTTCGTTTTAAAGACATAGGTAGAGAATGTTTCATCTGTCTCCTCAAACACGAGTTCATCTTTCTCAATATCAGTGCCGAGGACGTGTCGCCAAATCTGATACGCCCTGAGTGTTTCTGGGTCTTGTTTGCTGTAAAACAAGGTCCGATTATCATTGGCCCAATCCATATTCCCGGTTGTCTCAGAAATCACATCGTGAATGATTTCACCGGTCACCAAATTCTTGATGTGGACCGTGTAAATTCGTCGACCCTGTGTATCGACGGCATAGGCAAGAAGGTCTTGAGCAGAACTGATCATCCAATTGCCCAGCGAAAAAAACTCACACCCTTGCGCGAGAACATTAGCGTCAAGCATAATTTCCTCAGGATGTTCCAAGGATTGGTATTTCCGACAATAGATGCCATATTCACGTTCAGACTCATACCGGACATAATAGTAATAGTCTCCATGTTTAAACGGCACCGATAAATCCGTCTGCTTGATTCGACCCGTAATTTCTTGAAACAAGGTGTCTTCTAAAGACTTCGTATGAGCCATAACCTTGTCGGCATATTCGTTTTCTGCAGTCAGATACTCAAGGACATCTGGGTTCTCTCTCTCACGAAGCCAGTAATACTCATCAACGCGTAATTGTCCATGCGCTTTCAACTCAAAGGGAACTTTCTTCGCCTTTGGTGGTTCAATGGACAAAATCGTGGTCTTTGTATTCATTCTTCACATTCCTTATTCGAATCATGATCCTTCAGTACGGTGTCTTACTCATCTCTCCCAATCAAAGACGATCGACGTTTCTTCGTTCGTCCTTGACGTTTTTTTTGGTCAAGTCTGCGTTCTTTGACGGATTTCGATACCCGCGTTGGAACTCGAAACCGTTTCGGCAATAATGCACCACGCAAATGATCCACAAAACGAGCAATCAACTCCGTCCGGTTCATGGATTGCATTCGATGTTTTTGACAATCCAAACGAAAAATTCCATCGGCAGTAATTCTGGTCGCCAGAGAAGAACAGATTTTCTCTTTCTGCGTGGCCGTAAGATTGGGACTCTTCTGAAGATCAAAATGCAGCGTCAACCGACTATTCACTTTGTTGACATGCTGCCCACCCGGACCGCGACTGCGAGAAGCCGTAAAGACTAACTCCCGTTCTGGAATTGAGAGGTGGTCGTTGATAAAAAGATCCATCTTTTGCCTTACGATCTAGAAATGAGGTCTTACCTCCATACCACAAAGTCTACTTTCACCAAAAAGCTCAACACTTAATGACACTCATGTTCAGTGAAACAGGCAACCTGATAGTGAATGAAAAGAATGGAGAAGAAAAGATCGCGTCACCACATCACCTTCGACAACGATATGATGAGCTGTTCAGACAGATTGCTCTCTCATAGTTTTTCGGTTATTTCGATGTAAACCTGATGACGAAGATTCTCTATTCTTCGTACTCAGAAGCTTCTTATCCTCGGAAATTCTTTTGAGTTCTTTGGCATACTCACCAGGTACGTACCCGTTTCGCTTCATCGCCATGGGCTCAAAATCTCTTCAACTTTTGGATGGAAACCATATTCTACCTATACCGAATAAACGTAAGAAAGGCGTAAGGTGCACAAACATACACATCCCTATGCCTTTTAACTTACGTATTTACACTAAAATACGAGAGCCAGATGCCCTAACGAAGTTCAATGAGCAATTCTTTCACGTGCGGCTCTTTGAGTTTTTTCAGCGCCACACCTTCAATTTGCCGTATCCGCTCTCGTGTTACTGACAAACTTCGGCCCACTTGCTCCAAGGTCCAAGGTTCATCCTGACCAATCCCAAACCGCAAACGAACTACCTGCTGTTCCCTGGGTGACAAAATCTGTAAAATTCTTTCCAGATGCTCAGTGGTTCTTTTTTTGTCGATCTCCACATCAGGGGAGACCACATCAAGGTCAGGAATTAAGTCACCGAGCATGCCATCACCATCCGTCGGTGTCGCATCGAGTGAAACGGGTTCTTGAAAGGCTTGCATCGTTTCCTTGACACGCTCCTCACTCAAACCTAACTCGCAGCCAAGCTCTTCGTAACTGGGCTCACGATCGAATTGTTGCGCTAATTTTTGAGCTGTTTTCGCGATTCGATTCGAGGCTTCTGTCGTATGGACCGGAACACGAATCGTACGCGATTGATCGGCAACTGCACGAGTAATACCTTGCCGAACCCACCATGTCGCGTAAGTACTAAACTTAAAGCCACGCTGAAAATCAAATCGTTCAGCAGCTTTCATCAAGCCAATATTGCCTTCTTGCACTAAATCAAGAAACCCAAGACCTCGATTGAGATAGCGTTTCGCGATATCAATGACAAGACGTAGGTTGCGCTGAACAAGCTCATCCTTCGCACGCTCGACCTTCAGTCGAGCAGCTTCCACCTGTTGCGGCAATCGCTCCACCTGCCTGGCAAACTCTCGACCTTTCCCCCCTTCTGCTAGTAACAGCTCATGCAACCGTTGAAGTGAATCAATGATTTCATCAATAATCGGTGCCGACAATCCGCTCAACTCAACCATCTCATGAAAGCGTTCTGAGAGTTGCTTGACCTCAGGATTCGTCTCCATTCTTGTCGTTAATGCGATCGCTTCACGTAGGATGTCCCGAATAGTCGAGGTGCCGTGATGAAGCTGTTTCGCTAACTGCAGTTCGGCATCAGGATCAAGCAAGGGCCGTGATCGGAAGTCGCGAAAATACACCGTCTCTAACGTGACCGCACCTTCTCCGTTTGGGAGGGGAACTTTCTCAAAAACCCCTCCTTCATTTGCCCCTTTTCCTTTTCGACGCACACGTTGCACTTCTACGCCTCTTTCGTCAGGTTGATCGATGCCGTAACCAAAATTGGTTCCGGACTTCACGCGTCTCGCTGTTGTTTGACGTTCTTCTATGACATTCATAAGAATTTTCCTTTCATCATTTCTACACCTTCTCCGCGAACAATCCTGCGCTATACCCTAGATTTGGTTACAATCACAGTAACTCAGCACATGGTGATCAAAAGGAACCAGGAAAACGGCTCTTTGACAACAGAAACCATCTTGTGGTGAAAGCCGGTCACGACCTTTTGAAAACGTTCCTCCTTCTCGCGTGAATGAGCCATCCCATACCTTATACCCATCAGATATGAAAGGAGGATTAAGCGAACATTAAAACTTTTTAATGTAAATACGGATGGAGAAAGCAGGGAGGTCAAGAAACGGGCGCACGAAGCGGAAGCAAGACGGTAAAACACGACCCAGCATCAGGAGAGCTCTGCATGTGAATCGTGCCCTGATGCACATCAACAATCCATTGACAAATAGCCAAACCCAAGCCAGTTCCCTTTGAAGCGTGAGCACGGGCGGTATCCGTACGATAGAAGCGGTCAAAGATTCGTTGTTGTTCAAGTGAAGAAACTCCAATTCCATGATCACACACCCTGAGCTCTGCCTGAGCTTCGACCTGCCTCAATGATAATTCAACTTGTGAGTTTGGATGAGAATATTTGATGGCATTATCGACAAGATTTAAGAGCAGTTCCCGCAATCGAAGTTCGTCACCATCTACGACAATCGGCTCAACGGCATCTAGAACAGTTTCAATCTGTCGATCTTGCCCAAGAATAGTCGCCTGAAGTTGAACTTCTCGCACTAAATTGTCTAATGAAATCGGCGTCATCGTCATTTTGATTTCTCCCAAATCAGCACGCGAAAGAAATAGTAATTCATCGACAATTCGGCTCATGCGATCAATTTCCTCCAAGTTACTCTCGAGCACTTGACGATAATCCTCCGCCTCTCGAGGCCGACGTAACGCCAGCTCAGTTTCTCCTTTCGTAATCGTCAAGGGCGTGCGAAGCTCATGAGATGCATCGGCACTAAATTGTCGAATTTGACGAAATGAGACTTCAAGACGAGCAATCATATCATTAAAGACGGACGCCAAACGCCCAATTTCATCCGTTGAACGGGGACTCGTAATTCGTTGGGTTAAATCGCCATCTGCGATTCGTTGAGCAGCACAAGTAATGACATTCACGGGCATGAGTGCACGTCCAGCCAAAAACCATCCACCAAGCAACGAAATAATAATTGCCAGGGGTGAGGCAATGACCAGGGCAAGCAATAATCGTTTCAGCATCCGTTCGGTGGGATACAATGAAGTCCCCACTCGCAGGATACTCACCAGACGTTCAGTATGGCGGATTGGAACAGATAACAGCCTGAACGGAACCCCTTCATCAAACCGAACGGATTCGAATGTGGATTGCCCCTTTAACGATGCTTGAAACGCTGTTTGGCTTAACGGGATTTCACGACTCTTGATATTGGCCGACTGAATAGTGACCTGTCCTGCCGGTCCAAAAATTTGAAAAAATTTATCAAGGAGAGCCAGCTCAGGGAAGTTTTGAGACAGATCTTCGAATATGAGAAATGGTCCAAACCGGTGTTCACCTAACGTGCGAATGGCTGCAGAAGCTGCCTCTTCAAGAGACGCATCGACTTGGTCCCGCAGCCCGCGCGACATGACAAAATAGATCGTCCCGGCAAATAAGATGAGAATAAGGGCTAAGGCCGTTCCATACCAGAGCGTCAGACGCACTCGTATCGAGGCCTGACTCATGGATCAGACCTCATGACATATCCGCTTCCACGAACCGTTTGAATCAGACTCTGTTCCCGTCCCCGGTCAATTTTATTTCGCAGATAGCTGATATAGACATCAATCACATTGGTAAATGTATCAAAATCAAGATCCCAGACATGTTCCGTAATCATCGGCCGAGTTAGGACACGACCAGCGTTTCGCATCAGATATTCTAATAAGGCATATTCTTTGGTGGTCAACTCAATCCGCTGATCACCACGCGTCACTTCTCGTGTGACGGGATTTAACACTAAATCACTGACCTCTAAGATACCGCTGGGAACTCCTCCTGCTCGACGAAGAAGCGCACGGGCACGGGCGAGCAATTCTTCTATGGCAAATGGCTTCGTCAAATAATCATCGGCGCCCGCATCCAACCCTTTGACACGCTGATCCACTTCGGACCTGGCCGTGAGAATCATGACCGGGGTTTTGACCCCTGCTTTTCGAATTTGCTTGAGTAGCTCAAGGCCAGGAATACCAGGAAGCATGAGATCGAGGACAATTAAATCGTAGTCAATTGACTGTGCCCAATCGAGTCCCTGTTGGCCATCAGCACAGACATCCACTGCATAACTTTCTTCTTCCAAAGCCCGTCGAATAAATGACGCAACTTTTGGTTCATCTTCGACAACAAGGATACGCATGCGTGACTACAGCCGCTTCACATCGACTTCCCATGATTAAGATTGATGACTTCGAGTGAACAATCTGATTTATTCTATACGAATTCACCGGATTCGCTGTAATTGTACCATCTGTGAAGATTGCCTAGAAGAGAAGACGAAAAGAAATTAAAAATTTTGTGCCATATTCGGAAACGGCTCAAGACAAAAAAGCCCCGTCACGAATGACGGGGCTTTTTATTTTTGATAAGTATAGTGTCCAGCTCTTAAATGTGCTCAACCAAACTCCGAAGTTTGTGGCTACAACTCGGATGCCTAAGTTTTTTAAGCGCTTTGGCTTCAATTTGACGAATTCGTTCTCGTGTCACGTCAAAATCCTGGCCGATTTCTTCGAGAGTGTGATCAGTGCTATCACCAATACCAAACCGCTTACGAATCACTGTTTCCTCTCGCGGCGTGAGCACCCCAAGTGCATTGGCGATTTGTCGCTGAAGATCGTATCGATTAGCCGCATCCATTGGCGAAACAGCATTTTTATCTTCAATTAAATCCCCAAGTTGACTGTCTTCTTTTTCACCAATCGGTGTCTCTAACGAAATCGTACCCTTGGAAATGTCCAACATCATACGGACTTTCTCTGCAGTCAGGCCCATACGACTGGCAATTTCTTCTGGAGTCGGTTCCCGTCCAAGTTGCTGCACTAACTGTCGAGCTGTCCGGGCAAGCTTGGTATTGGCCTCAATCATGTGAACAGGGATACGAATCGTCCGCGCTTGGTCAGCAATCGCACGGGTCACTCCCTGTCTGATCCACCAGGTGGCATACGTGCTAAACTTGTATCCTCGCTGATACTCAAATTTATCAACCGCACGCATCAGCCCGATATTACCTTCTTGAATCAAATCAATAAATTGCAGGCCTCGATTCGTATATTTTCGTGCAATACTGACGACCAAGCGAAGATTGGCTTCAATCAATTGCGCTTTGCCACGCTTCACTTTGCCTTCAGCTCGACCAAGCTTTGTCAACGCTTCACGAAATTCGTTAATCGGAATAAGCACCGTTTCTTCTTGAATTTCTTTTAAACGCCCCTTTGCCTCAGCCACGAGTTCCTTCAACTTGGCAACCTCTTGCGTACTGAGTTCAACTTTCCGTCTTCCGCCACTCGCCTTGGATGTCCCCCGAGATCGCTGAGAAATCACTTGCATGCCATCTTGGCTGGCAAACCCCAGTCGCGCAGTGCTTCTTCGTACAACGGATTCACACTCAAAAATTTCTTTGCCAATGTCTTTGATTCGCTTGAGCATCTGATCTCGAACTCGTTGATGTAAATTTAGAGATTCAATCTGATCGACAAATTGATCGCACACATCAACTATACGTTTTTCTAATTGCGCTTGTTTAGAATTTGTCGACGCAGACTTCCGCTGATTCCCATACAACACCATTAACGATCGGCCAAATTTCCGAATATTTCCTAAAATATCTAAGGTACGTTGGTGTAACTCTTCATCATCTTGTTCGGCGGCCTGTGGTTCCTCTTCAACATCATCCTCTTCCAAGGTATCTTGGAGTAGCACCAAGTCACGAACACGAATTTCATGATTTTTTAACTGCTCATACAACATTTCAAACTGTTGGATCGTAACGGGCATACCAAACATGGCACAGGCAAGCTCACGCTTGCCTTCCTCAATTCGTTTGGCAAGATCAATTTCCCCTTCACGGGTTAAGAGCGGTACTCGCCCCATCTCTTTCAGGTAAAGGCGAACGGGATCGTCGATCCGGGTCGGCTCGCCTGGAGTAAGATCGATATCACTCCCCGCACTCTCAGATTCGTCAGCCGCTGCTTCCTGATCATCGTTTTCATTCCCATGAGCCGAGGGTTGAAGCGACTCCTTGCTCGGCATATCAATCACTTCAATATTCATTTCGTTTAACGCCAACAAGACCACATGCAACTGGTCTGATGTCACAATTTCAGCCGGAAGAACCTGAGAAAGGTCTTTATGAGTCAAGTGTCCTTTTTCTCGAGCGAGGCCAATAAGACGCTGTACATCATCCACAATCTTTTCTTTTGACATGCAACACCCCTTCAACAATAAATCAAAATTTACACATGCGTCTTCATGGGAAAAGCACGTAATTCACTTGAGTCACTCACAGTCTCAGAACAACTAACAGCCTCTCACCCGCACCACTTTTGATATGAATACGGTTCATCAACAACAATTTCATTCAGCAAGTTCATGGGATCTTTCTGTATAATGCTTACTTGACTATGCGGTATCAATGGGGGAAGAATTGACAAACTATTGAAATATCTAGACAAGGGTGCTTATAAGCTAAACTTTCGTCGCGTAGGTACTTGTCAGGAAAATTTTTGATCGTCGACCCCAAAAACCATCACATACTTTTGGGCAAAACTTAAACCTAATATACGCTGTTTTACTATGAAAGTAAAGTCGCAAAATACTTAGGAACTTCTCCTCACATCCACTAAGATAACCCTTTGAATAATAACAAGACATAACATATTGAATCACTTGATATTTATCATACTATCACCCTCAGAAATGCCGCCAAAAGCAAGGTCATAAAGCAGGGCAGAGATTAACAATATCAACCAAATACTATGCGGAATATGTCTATAAATTTACAGATTCAGCAGCACAGCACATATGCTCAACTAATACGCACGCTATCAGAATACGCGAAAAATAGAATTCCTGTAATTCCACACGAACGGTCTATTGGAAGCAAATATTAAGTTAAAAGGATTTTTTGAGAAGAGAAAACGGCAAAAACCCGAGTGGTCCCCTTGCCTACGGGTGAAAGAGGCTGACCTGACTAAAGTGAGTCCCCTCGCCAATGAACACTCCACCATTGGCTTGAATTTGGTCCATACTAAGATTACGTGAGAAGGTGGCGCCAACAATTGCTAATCGACCTCGGACTTGTGCTCCATCAAGGTTAACGGAACCAAAGTCAGCATGATCATACAAATTTAAACTTCCTCCTACGTGTATAGATTCCATATTGAGCTCGCCAACAACGTTAGCCGCAATGAATAAGACTGGGCCACCAACGTGTGCATTTGAAAGGTTGACAGATTGAAGCCGAGTACGGGCTCCGAAAATGATGCCTCCAACTACCTGGGCCTGAGTCAGATTTACCACGTCGGATATTGATGCATCCACGAACGTCAGATTTTGCGCAATACTCACCTTAAAAAGGTTGAGCGCTTCACAGGTAACATCTCCACCAAAAAAGAGCGAACCGGCAATTTGCCCACCTTCAACATTCATCATCCGTTCGATGCGAGTGCCAAGAACCGTTACCTGAGCATGACAGTGAGCACCACGAAGATCAACAGTTTCGCATGTCAGACCGTAGCGAAGGTAGATGCTTCCTTCTACTGTGATGTCATGCATTATCAATGTGCTAAAAATGACTGTGTCTTTCAGGGAGACATGTCCATGTACCATCGCTGACTCTAAGGACATCAATGAGAGAATTTCCGTATCTTCCACATACACATCCCCCCCAATTTCTGATTGCTCGAGATTAACTGATCCATACACGGTGACGCCAGACAGTGTAACCCCGCGATCCAATCGACTCCCTTGTAAGTCGATTGACGTGAAACAGCCTGATGCCCCAGCCCACAATAACCCGCCGACATGAATGTGGGTCATGTTAAGCGGCATGGAAACCGTACTACCATCAAAGACAAGATCGCCATCAATGGTGGCCCCACTCAATAACAATTCTTGAACAAAGGAAGATCCCTCAAATGATAGCGTCCCGGTCATATGCAAACCTTGAAACTGAACGGCTTGCTCAAAGTGACAGGCCTGTAACCACAGATCGTGAACAATCTTTCCTGTGGGGCAGCGAAGGCTATCCTCCCACCATGCTCCTTTGATGCGAACGCCCTGGACAGGGATCGCGCTCGCATAGGGTTCTTCTAAGAGAATTTTCCAGAGAAACGAGGCACGGAGAATCCGATTTGCTGACCAACTCATTGGTTGCGTTGGATCAAGAACGTCCCCTACTCCATCATAATAATTCAGGTCCGCCAATTGCCCTTCGCAAATTTGTTCCCAGACCCATTTCTCTTGAAGAGTCCAGGAGATCCATGCGGCTACTGGTGGCACGGATGATAACCCTGAAGAGTGATAATTCATCGTCTCAACTCAGACATTAGTTTCATGAGAGATCCATGCCCTTTACTGCATTCACCCATTACGTCGGACAAGTTACACAACTTATTGAATAAAGAAAACACAAAAAGTAATGAAACACAAACAACTGATGTGAGAACGCTAATGAAAGTCGTCGATTCAGACTGGATGAGATTGAGCAGAGAAACACCGCGGACACAACACCCATCCATCGTGGCGTCGAAAATATCGGTCGGATAGGACGGCATAACATCCGGGAGCATGGCAATAGGCAGGGTGAGTCAGTCTTCGAACAACCGGAACATGGCCTGAGTTATTCCGAACAGGGAAACGGGAGACCGGAGGACCAGAAAACCTTGAACCGTATTGACGTGATTCACGAACCAAACGCGTCACTTGCTGAAAAAATCTTGTTGATCTTCCGCCAGAGGTCCTCAATCCAACAAGTCCGACCACATCGTTCTTCATAGAGATCCTCTACCACACAACTCATGTTAAGGACAGAACCAAAACTGCTTGATGGAAACAGAGCCTAACTCCCCATACCGGAGGACACGCATCCCTAACCTCAAGAATCTGTCTCCATTTCCCGACAAGAATCACTGAGCGGAGAAAACATCCACTAATGTCGCAATGTACTGGGCAAATCATTTTTCACCAGGGACCCAACTATGCTGAATATTCTTGTAATTGACGACAATATGGCTGACGTACGTATCACACATGAGATGCTGCAGGAAGGACTTGGAACTCAATTTACTCTTTCACATGCCTGCTGTGTTGGAGAAGCACGTACCTACTTAGAAGACCAGTCATTCGACATGATTCTTCTTGACCTCAATTTGCCCGATTCGATAGCGCTCGACACCTTGCGAGAACTCCGACAAATCCATCCCAGCGCAGCGACCCTCATCATGAGCGGGCTTCAAGATGAAGCCTTGGCGGTACAAGCTGTGCAAAATGGGGCTCAAGATTACCTTATTAAAGATCATATCAATAGCCACGCCTTGAGTCGCGCGATTCGATACGCGGTCGAACGTCATCGAGTCCAAGAGCAAGTGACGTATCAAGCTCACTACGACCATCTTACTGGGCTGGCGAATCGAGGATTGTTTTACGAACGACTGCATTATGCCTTAGCCCGTTGCCATCGCAATGACGCCGCCATCGCACTCCTCTTTCTCGATCTCGATCAGTTTAAAGCCATTAACGATACCTTTGGCCATGAATACGGGGATATCGTCCTGAAAACTGTCGCGAATCGTCTGAGAAAATGCATACGCGAAGTCGACACCGGGGTCCGAATGGGAGGCGATGAATTTGCCGTTCTGCTTGATGAAGTCGTGTCGGTTGACGACGTCGGCACCATCGCTCAGCGATTGCTTGATCTCATTGCTCAACCGATGGTGGTCCTGGATCATGAACTCCACATTACCGGAAGCGTCGGAGTGACGATCTACCCGTGGGATTGCGCCAAAGCGCAGGACCTCTTGAAACATAGTGATACCGCCATGTACCGCGCCAAGGCGCAAGGCGGCAACAATTTTCAATTTTATACCGCCGGCATGCAGACCTCGTCACTTGACCGGACGACAATTGATGTCGAACTCCGTCGTGCGCTGACGAAAGGAGAATTTTTACTCCACTATCAGCCGCAAATGGATCTCCGCACACAGCAGATTATTGGAATGGAAGCGTTGATTCGTTGGCAACACCCCTATCAGGGCATGATTAGTCCAACGAACTTTATTCCGAAAGCCGAGGAATCCGGGATCATCGTGCCGATTGGGGAATGGGTCATGGAAACCGCCAGTCTCCAAGCTAAAAAGTGGGAAAGCGAAGGACTGCCGATACCACCCATCTCAGTCAACTTGTCAGCGCGGCAGGTTCATCAGAGAAATCTTCCAGCGATGGTCGAACAAATTCTTCAAGCCACACAACTTGACCCACAATACCTGCAAGTTGAACTCACGGAAAGTTTTCTGATTAATGAAACACCTAGCACCCTGGCGACGTTACGCGACCTGAAGGCCATGGGAGTGAAAATTTATATCGATGACTTTGGTGTGGGCTACGCCTCGCTTCGTTACCTTAAAGCGTTTCCCCTCGATGGGCTCAAACTGGACCAGTCGTTGATTAAAGACCTCGACACTGACATCAATAATGCCGCCATTGTGAAAGCCATTCTTGCTCTTGGAAATACACTTGGGCTCAAGGTAATCGCTGAAGGAGTTGAAACACAAACCCAAGTTCAATTCCTATCTGAACACGGATGTTATGCCATTCAAGGGTTTTGGCTCACTCCGCCCATTCCTGCTCACGAAAGCCGACGATGGCTGATCATGGGCGAAAGCCATTCATACACGGCAGCCTAATCCCTACTCACATGCGACAGAACCAATACTCTCTCCCTTCAGCCACAGACTTCTCATTTTCCTAGCCTGCCGTTTCTATGGTTTTTCTTTTCCTAACAATGATCCCAACTGAATGGCTTCATCACCAAAACGCGTGCGAATCGTATCCACCGCTTCCGATAGATCATGTTCCTGGCGACTATCTGGCTCAAAGAGCGTTAACTGCTCATGTGACCCAAGAGAAATCAGCTTTGTGACGGATAACCCTAGCAATCTCACCTTTTGCTTCCCGACCCCAACACGACCCAGAAGTATCAGCGCCTGCTTCCACAAGGCACCCGCTTGATTAACCGGCTCCGACCATGAACATGATCGCGTCAGCGTTTCAAAGGCCGTATTCCGAAATTTTAGCGTGAGACCACAAGCCCCTTGGTGTTCATTTCGTAATCGTTGCCCCACGCGTTCAGACAAGGCCAGAAGCGTTTGTCGAATGAGCGCATCATCATTGGTATCATGTGAAAACGTTGTCTCAGCACCGATTGACTTCATCGTGGAGCGTGGCACAACCAAACGATCATCTAACCCATTCGCCAATTGCCACAGGTGCACCCCCCGTTTGCCAAAACGCGCACGGAGCGCTTCTTGCGATTGCTGCGCGATATCTCCAATGGTTCGATACCCCATTTGCTGTAAAAGGGGTGCCGTCTTCGCGCCAACACCCCATAAGCGGGTCAGGGGCAAGTTTCGCAAAAAATCATGGATCTTTTGATGCGGAACCATGACAAAACCCTGAGGTTTTTCAAGATCTGATGCCACTTTTGCGACAAATTTATTTGAAGCAATTCCCACGGATGCCTGCAATTGCTCCTCCTTCAAAATCTTGGATTGAATACGTCGGCCAATCGTTTCGGCTGAACCAAATAAGGCATAGCTCCCCGTCACATCTAAAAAGGCTTCATCCAAACTCAGCGGTTCAACTAAATCCGTGTACCGGGAAAAAATTTCAAAAATTCGTTCAGAGACTTCTTCGTATCGCGTCATACGAACGGGAAGAAAAATCGCCGATGGACACCGTCGATACGCTTCACTGATCGGCATCGCCGAATGAATACCAAATGTTCGTGCTTCATATGACGCTGCTGACACCACGCCCCGTCCCTTGCCTCCTTGAGGATTTGCCCCAACGACAACCGGTTTCCCGCGATATGCCGGATTGTCGCGTTGCTCAACTGATGCATAGAACGCATCCATGTCTATATGAAGAATTGATCGCATCGCGATTTACATGAAACGGTCAGTCATGGGAACACAAACTCACGATCTATCGGGCATAGCGGTACCCCCCGCTCATATGCCGTTCAAATGTTGAAGACAACCCCAGATGATTGCGATAGACCGATGACTGAATAATGCTATCGTTGTGGGGTGCCAACTCACCAGCTTTGTGAAAATATTCAGTGGCCTGTTGATGATCTTCAAGTTTATGTAAGGTCAGCGCAAGGTTGAAATACACTTCCGGCAATTGATCATCAGCGAGAAGAGCGTCCTCAAAACGCTGTCGCGCAAGCTCCCATTGGCCGTCGTTGTAAGCTTGAATGCCAGACAAATTCAACTCTGACGCTGTCGGACTCACGATGGGTAAGGTGGCCAGTGGGCCGGTTGCCGCCACGCATCCTTGTGCTGAGACCAGGATGATCACCCCTAACCATAGCTTCCATGCTGTATTCATCATAATTCGCTACTCCTTTGTACGCACTACGGGACAAAACCTTGTACATCTCCCTCAATCTCGGTAGTATGCCCGGCTTCTTAGCCTTTTCCTATCATGTATCTCTGACAAATCATATGAATTACGACATTATTATCATCGGTGGTGGTTCAGCTGGATATGCGGCTGCACGTACGGCACAAGACGAAGGCGCCAATGTTGCGATAATTGACCAGGGACCATTGGGTGGCCTCTGTATTCTTCGTGGCTGCATGCCAACCAAAACCATTCTTCGCTCATCTGATGTCATGTCACTCATGCAACGCGCTGAGGAATTTGGGCTGTATCCTGTCGCGGCCAAAGCCAATCTCTCTGCCATTATTGACCGCAAAGCTCGACTCATTCAAGAGTTTGCTGAGTATCGAATCAAAGCCCTCAAGGATCCACGGTTCACACTCTACCAAGAACAGGCCCACTTCTTGTCACCTACCGAAGTTCAAGCGGGCTCTCACCGATTGACCGCCAAGGCCTTTATTATCTCGACTGGGTCAGTTGTTTCACGAATCCCGTTACCAGGACTTGAAGAAGTGGGCTATATCACAAGTGATGAAGCTCTGGAGTTGCGCACGCTGCCCAAATCTCTGATCGTTCTGGGTGGAGGGGCTGTGGCTTTGGAGTTTGCGCAATTCTTTGCACGATTGAGCACGAAGGTAACCCTCATCCAGCGAAGCCCTCATATTATGTCCGACGGCGATGAAGATCTGGCTCATCCAGTGGAAAATCGATTTCGCGAGGAAGGTATGACAGTATACACTTCGACCCATCTTCAATATTTTAGCCAAGCGGGAAGTCTCAAAAATGCCCATTTCCTTCACAATGGAAAAGAGCAAACCGTTTCGGCAGAAGTCATTCTTCAAGCGTTAGGCCGTCACCCCAACATTGAAGCACTGAACTTGGAGAATGCCAAAGTCCAGACTCACCATGGCGCCATTACCGTTTCTCACGAGATGCGAACCTCAACGCCACACATTTTTGCAGTCGGAGACGTGAATGGTCTCCATGAAATTGTTCATATCGCCATCCAACAAGGTGAAATCGCTGGCTGGAATGCCGTCCACCCAGATAAGCCCCCACGCCTACACGACGATCGTCTGAAAGCCCAAGTGATCTTTACCGACCCGCAAGTGGCCAACGTTGGATTGTTTGAGTGGGAATGCCTGCAACAAGACATTGACTATCTTGTGGCGTCATATCCGTTTAATGATCACGGCAAATCGATGTGCCTGGGCGAAACACATGGGCATGTCAAACTCTTGTGTCATCCCAAAACTGGAGAACTGATCGGCGGCCATATCGTAGGGCCCGAAGCTTCAGAACTGATTCATGAACTCATTACCATCATGTATTACCACGGGACCGTCCATGACATGCTCCGCATTCCCCACTACCACCCCACCCTTGCCGAGATCTTGACCTATCCTGCTGAGGAACTGGCTAACCAACTAGACGCATCACTGAATTAATACGCCAAGACCCAGATTCCCATGAATTTTCAGCGATCGTCTCTATCTACCCCCAAATGTCAATTATTCAATATTGAACGTTTAGCAAATACATGGTAACATGTTACTATAACTCAAATAATACATGAGAGAAATATGGCGCTCCACACCCCCAAACCCCCATATAAGAAAATGCAGGATTACCGAAAACGGCTAAGAGCTGCGGGGCTGCGCCCTGTTCAGATTTGGGTACCGGACACACGAGCAACGCAATTTGCAAAGGAAGCCCGTCGACAATCATTACTCGTCAGTCGACATGAATCGGAACAGGAAACTCTAGAGTTCATTGAAGCGGTCGCCGATTTGCCACCATCCCAATGAAACGCGGTGACCTCGTGATCGTATCAGCCCCTGGCGATTACGGGAAACCACGTCCAGCCGTAGTGATTCAGTCCAATCTTTTCAATGAAGTTCATGCCAGCATTCTCGTGTGTTTAGTGACAAGCGACTTACAGAACGCCCCACTCTTTCGGATTGATATTCCAGCGACAAAACTAACCGGCCTCAAAAACAACTCGCAAATCATGGTAGACAAAATTGTTGCATTGCGGCGAGAACGCATAACACAGCAAATTGGGCAGGTAGACGAGGATATCCTCATTCGCTTGAATCGCAGCTTGGCATTATTTATTGGCATAGTTCCATAGTCGACCCATAAGGTGTAACGTTTCCTAATTCTTTAACAACGACTTATGCCTCTTCAACGTTCTTTCCACGGATTAATGACAGACACAGAGAGTCCATTGAAATCTTTAATATTCCGTGTGGCAATACGACTTCGCTTCGCAATGGCACTTCCTGCAATTTGTGTATCCCGGATATCGACAGTGATTCCTCGACGTCGTCTGCCTACAGCTAACTCTCCGGCAGCGAATGCCGCATCTTCGTCAAAGGGGAGTATTCTTCCTTCAAGAATCTTTTCCAACGTCTGCTGAAACGCCTCCTCAAGCTTGACACGTCGCTTGCCTTTTG
>BQIX01000027.1 GCA_021604145.1 Nitrospirales bacterium | reverse complement strand
AGTTGGCGAACGGACGGGAGTACGAGCACGAGTGCACGGCAACCCGATTTTTTACGGACACGGGAACTCATCTATGAAAAGTATCTGGCCATTTCTCAAACGAAACCCAATGTGTACCTCGCCCAACAGAAAGTACTGGGAAAAAGCAAGTGTTCAGAAACCACAAGTTTCGATTGTTCAATCATTATTCCTGTTTTCAATAAAGCCGAACTCACGGAGCAATGTCTTACTCAATTAGCCGCAGTAACGGAATCCGTGAGTTACGAAATCATAGTTGTGGATAACAACTCAACTGATGGAACAAGAGAATTTTTAGATACCATAGATGGTGACGTACAGATCATTCGAAATGAGGAGAATTTAGGGTTTGCAAAAGCTTGTAATCAGGGAGCACGAGCAGCGAGAGGGAAGTATTTCGTGTTTTTGAATAATGATACCATTCCTCAGTTCGGTTGGCTTCAAGCATTGGTTAATGAAGCAGATTGTGATCCGAATGTTGCAATTGTTGGAAGTAAGTTGCTCTACCCTGACAACACTGTACAACATGCTGGAATCGTATTTAATCGAAAATCTGGGCTACCCTACCATTGGGCCAGTAAGGTAGACAAAAATTCACCACTGGTTAGTCAGCGAAAGCAGTATAAAGCTGTGACCGGGGCATGTATGCTAGTTAAACGTGAGGTTTTTGAACGTGTCAAGGGATTTGATGAGGCATATATTAATGGGTATGAAGATATCGACTTGTGTCTGAAAATTGAGCGACAAAATGAGAAAGTTATCTATCAACCAGAGAGTTGCCTGTATCACTTGGAAAGTCAAACCCAAGGTAGGCAGGATCATATGGATCATAATAGGGATCTGTTTCTAAGCCGGTGGGGGAATATTTGGCTGGAAGACCAAGACATTGTGGCCTATGAGCACGGGTGTGCAGTGATTCAAGTCACTCTGGGGCAGAGTAAGGGCACTCGCTTAGTCCCGATGACCAATGAAATGGAGAGAATACAATGGCGACTTGTGGCGAACGTGCAGGAACTGTTGCATGAGTCTATTCGAGAAATTCTTGACCGAGGTGAGCGAGGGGAGCAGCTTGTTGCAATGTTGAGTCAGCATGATCAATGGCCATTGGATCCCGGAGTATTAGAGTGGGGTGGATATGTATGTGACACCTTGGGCTTCCAACAATATGCGTGTGAATTTTGGCATAAGTTGCTGAAAATAGATGAACACATTGATGCACGACGATCTTTGATACGCTCAACGATCCGACGTGGCCGATTAGATGAGGCGCAAGAACATCTTGATATCATAAAGCGCGATGGTTCTTTCCGCATCGAAGATGTCATATTGCAAGGTACTCTGTTTTTGCAACGAGAACAATACGATAATGCCAAGTTCGTATTTCTTGATGGACTTGCTCAGGAACCTCAAAATCATAAGACTCGTTTGGGTCTAGGAATGGCCATACTCGGGCAGGGAAGCGCAAGAGATGCTTTTGGGGTTTTTGAAGCGATATTAAAGGAGGATCCAGATAATCAGGATGCTATTCACTGGATAGTGAGAGCGGGATACGCGGTAGAGGATTGGGGGGGGATCGCTGAACATCTTGAACATTTCCTTCTTCGAAACCCTGCCAACTGCGATATCCGATTTACATTAGCGGGCGTGTATCTTCAAGGAAAAATGAGAGAGAAATTTCAAAAGGAATATGAAACGTTACGATTGTTAAAGCCTGATTATGAGGGCCTTGAAGACCTGGATAGCAGTTTGTCAGGTTCTTTTTCAAGCACACCAGAGTTCACAGAAAATGAGGTAGGATCGTATGCAAATCAGAACGATATGTCTTGCTCTCATTCTCAGTCTGTTTCAATGTCTGCGGAAAAAAGGGTTTCGGTTCTTGTGTCTGATACCATCTGTGGCGCCGTACGGTTGGTTATGCCATTAATGAGTTGTATTGAAACACTGGGCGTGGACGGAAAAGTTTTTAATGCATTGGAAAATGATCATGTCAAGAACACGTTACCCGCTGGCCCTCAAGACGTGTGGCTGAGTCATCGAACGAATGTTCTTGATCTTGAGATAGTAAAAATGGCCCGCGATAAGGGAACACGCATTGTTCATGACATCGATGATCTAATCTGGAATCTTCCAGATGACAATCCGAATGCATCGTTAGCAAGGATGAGGAGTCCTAACTTACGAACATATCTTCCATCTATAGATTGCGTCACCGTAGCGACTGACCCTATCAAAGAATACCTTTCAAGGTGGGACATTGAGTCTCTTGTTTTACCTAATTGTTTGTTCCCGAAAGATTGGGTTGGGTTGGATTCTCAACCGAGAGTCGGACGTCGGCCGCGTGTTGGTTGGGCAGGCCAAGCAGGAGTGCATAAGGCTGATCTTGCACTCCTCACGGCAATTATTGAAGTCATCGGTAATGAAGTCGAATGGGTTTTTCTCGGTGATTCGCCAGAGGTTTTCGGCAATTCTCGTGTTTCCATACAAGTGTATCCTATGGCGACTATTGATGATTTTCCACGAGCACTAGCCGATTTGCATCTCGATGTAGCGCTTGCCCCTTTGGCCCATAACGAATTTAATGAAGCCAAAAGCGATATTCGAATTTTACAATATGGCATCTTGGGGTATTCGGTGATTGCCACCGATATTTATCCACATCGCGAGGCTCCCGTCGAACGAATACCGAATGATCCAACCGGATGGGTACGTGCCATTCGAGAACGTATTCATGATTTGGATGCAACTCAAAAAGAAGGGGAGACGCTTCGTCAATGGGTCTTAGCTAATCGGATGATTGACAACTATTTGTCTCAATACCAGGCTGCATGGTTTGGTGAATTGCCAGCGTCTTCCTTTCCGGAACCCTCAGGTTTTTCTGATAGTCCAGGAGTAGAAATCACTGGAAGTAAAAAAGAGATTGTTCGTGAATCGATATCAGACTGCTCAATAATTATTCCTGTTTTTAATAAAGCGGAGTTAACGAAACAATGTCTTGCGCAATTAGCGAAAGTGACTGATGGAGTCACATTTGAAGTAATTATTGTGGATAACCATTCCACTGATGGAACAAAGGAATTTTTAGACACGTTAGATGGTGATGTGCAGATTATTCGAAACTCAGAGAATCTTGGATTTGCCAAAGCCTGTAACCAAGGGGCGCGGGCTGCCCATGGGAAGTATCTTGTGTTTCTTAACAATGATACGATTCCGCAGAGCGGATGGTTGTCTTCTTTGGTTGAGGAGGCCGAGTCCCATAATAATATTGCGATTGTTGGAAGTAAGCTTTTGTATGCGGACGGTACGTTGCAGCATGGGGGAGTGGTTATTTCTCGTACTATAATGCCCTACCATATTTATCGAAGCTTGCCTGGCGAAAGTACGTTTGTAAATCGTCGACGAGAGTTTCAGGCAGTGACCGCCGCTTGTATGCTAGTGAAACGAACATGGTTCAATGCAGTTGGAGGATTTGACGAAGCATACAGGAATGGGTTTGAAGATGTTGATTTATGTTTGCACATTGGGGAAAAGGGAGGAAAGATTGTGTATCAGCCAAAGAGTTGGCTGTACCATTTAGAAAGCCAAAGCCCTGGAAGACATGTACACAACGATCAGAATGTCGCCCTATTTCTAACAAAATGGGGCAAAAAGCATCTTGCTGATGAAGATTGCATAGCGTTTGAGGATGGTATCGCGCTATTGGTGGAAGATGAGAAGAAGCCGCCTACGCTTACTTACCGACAGTTAAAGGACGAAAAAGAGACTGTGCGATGGTCACGAGTTGCTCAATTACAGCATTTTCTTTATCAATGTCGAGACCCCAATACTGTACATGATCAAACAGACTCTCTCTCTCAGGAAATCCAACAATTCGTTAACGGTTCTGGAGAGTGGCCGAGAGATGCGGCGGTGCTTGAGTGGGTTGGGTTAACGTGTTATGCCTTTGGCCATAATGGGGTTAGTGAAAAGTTTTTTCGGCAAGCCATACAACTAGGAAAGTCTCATAAATCCCTTGCCATGTTAGCACGTTTCGACCTTCATCGAGGAAATTTAGTGGAAGCGGGTAGGCATCTCATGAATCTGTTAGAAGTTAGGCCGAATGACGGATCTGTCTTGCATTTGTACGGGGTGTATCTTATGCAATGTGAAAAATTTTCTGAAGCCGTGGAAACTTTTCGCAGGGCAATTCAATATGAGGGTGATCGGAAAAAAGCTCAGCATGGAATGGGAATGGCTTATCTCGGCATGGGAAAGACGAGAGATGCATGGGAAATTTTCACACAGACATTCAATGAAAATCCCGATGATGTTGAATCGATGAACTGGGTGATTCGAGCCGGAACGGAGTTGGCGGATTGGAAGTCATTGTCGACAATGCTCGAGCGATTTGTTGAACGAAATCCGGCAAATGGTGACGTGCGATTTGCGTTGGCTAGTGTTCAAGTCCGTCAAGGAAATTCAAGTGAGGCTCGATCTCACTTGCAAACCTTACATCTTCTGAATCCGGAACACGATGGTATTCAAGATTTGGCGCATGCGCTTGACAGCATGGAAGGTAATCTTAGTAGTGTGGCAAACTCATGAATACTAAGAGGGGAAGAACGTACTGTGAAGTGCTGGATTAGGGATGCTGGTTTTGGAATTCGAGTAGCGTATTCAAGGCTTGGTAGGTTGGCAACGCTGCTGTGAGTTTTTCGAGTGTTTCCTGTGCCTCATCGAGTTTTCCACCCTCAACCAGAATTTCTACGGTGCGGATCCATTTTTCAAGACTGTCAGGAGCTTGTTCTCGTAATGCTTCATATGTCCGTAAGGCTTCCTCTTTCCGACCTGCATGAAGACATTGTTCGGCAAACCATAGATACATTCGTGTATCGAGCAAAGAAAAGGTTTGACGACATTCATCTTGCAACCAGCATGTACTTTTTCCCCGAATGACTATTCCTGATTTTTTAGCAAGATATATGTCACAATTGGGCTCTATCTGACTGCTGGACTGTAATCTCGTGTCTATAAATCTCTCTCCAGTTAATTGAAAGCCACAACGGTGTAATTCATCCACTAGCTCATCAGTACTGTACTGCCGCATGGTTATCGTATCTTCTATTGCTGTATCAAGCGAAACACCAACTGGAATCTGAAAGGCCAGATACCCATGAGTTTTCAGGACGCGATGACTTTCTTCCAAATATCGTGCAAACACAGGTCGAGGCATATGTTGAAAGGCCACAAACGAATACACCAGATCAAAGGATTCTTTCGGAAACGGACGTAAGTCAACTCCGGACGTTTCCAATGTCTCGACATTTTCGAGCCCGTTCAACCATTTCTTACTTTGTGCAATCATTTCACCGGACACATCGATGCCGATCAGGTGTTGAAAGTGAGGGGCAAGAGGCTTGAGAACACGGCCGATTCCGCAGCCAATATCCAAGACTGACCAAGATGCGTTGAAGTAGGGTGCAACACGAGATAACAGTGCATTCGCCGTATGTTCCCCGGATTTGGCAAATTCCCGGTCATCATGAAAATTTTCAGTCGCAACCCAAAAACGGGCATGGTGTTTAGCCCGACGATTCCATTCACTTTTCATTTTTTCAGCTATATTCATTCGTTTATATTTTACATTTGCCTTGATTCTTAATGTGGTTATCAATGAAAGCTGAATCTCAAGACCCGATGTCGCTTATTCACAAAGGCTGATGTATGGCTGTGTATTTTTCCAGAAAGTGCAAGAGTATTGCCAGATATGGAATTTACAGAGCATGCGAATCAATGAAGTTGCTTTGTTAGAACTTGATAATGAACGTCGTCATACTACAAATGATTTCCTTCAGAATGGAAAGAGTATCGTGACGTTTCTTTTCTCCCTGCCTAGATAGAAAGTTGCTTCGTCTCTCCTCAAATTAAAGAATTGAATAGAAAGTTCCGATAACAAGAAAGAATATGTTGCATCGTCTTGTTATTCAATTGGCAAGGTTAGGAGACCTTCTCCAAACCTTACCTGCAATAGCTTCCTTGCGTGGTCGCTATCCGGATGAGGAGCTGGACCTCTTATGTGCGAAACCATTGGTTTCTATTGGTTCATTTTTTCCCGGAGTGAGGCATATATTTCCCTGGGATGGAAATGAATGGGGGCGAATAGCCAAAAGTTGGTCACCCAAAGGGGGAAATGCTCTTTCTCAGGCTACTGATTGTCTTAACAAGTACCAGCTTAACGCTTACTCACTGGTCTATAACTTGAATGATCATCCTCGTGCGGTCATTGCGGCTCACCTGTTTGCTAATGATGTCATCGGTCCTGGTTGCCAGGGACCACTTTCAGAAATCGTCCCAGACTGGGTGAAGTACTTGAAGATTGTCGGAGCTCATCGTGGAAGGAATCGTGTGCACCTAGCAGATGCATTTTGTGGTGTCTGTGGGGTGAAGCCTCCATTGGTGGTTCCAACGTTCCAGCTTCGAGAAATAGATTGGCCCACCAGTTTGAATAGTTTCAGAGATGGCAATGGTGTCTGTGTGGCACTTGTTCTTGGATCGGGTGATGCTGATCGCCGGGTTCCTCTTCGTATGTGGGAAGAGTGGATTTGCACATTTCTCACTGCCTGTCCTGACGGGCGCGTTATGTTAGTTGGTGGGGGTGGAGAGCGTGAATTGACCTATACACTCTTAGATCGAATTCCGTCGCGCTACGTGGGTCAGATATGGGACGCATGTGGACAGACATCTCTGATGCAGCTCGCGAATATCCTATCGCATTGTTCTTGGGTGCTGGGGTCTGATACGGGTCCTCTTCATTTAGGCGTGGCCTGTGGGGCAAAAGTCCAGGGTTTCTATTTTTCTCGTGCACGTGTGCACGAAACAGGACCCTACGGACACGGTCATTGGGTATGGCAGGCGGAACAAACCGTGAAACATGAAGTGTTAGGGGTATGGGGGGAGAGTGAAGAGTTCAGGCATGATGCAACGTGTAAAGGGCAAAATGTAGAGGAAGGGATTAAACCGGAGTACTGGCCGGTGAGTGAAAGTGTTGAGCTTTTGCTAACTGAGAGCTGTTCGGTAATTCCAGACGGATGGAGTTTGTGGAGTAGTCAGCAGGATGATTGGGGTGCCTATTTTATCCCATATACTGATCCGAATGGAGAATCTACTGGTTATCGTGAACAGATTTGGGAGAACCTCCAGAGCGAAAATATAAACTGGGACTCTGTTCTTGAATTGATGAGCCTGTCGGGCTCTTCTCATGTTTTAGAACGCTCACTATGAAGATCCTTTTGCTCGGATTTCCAATTTTGAAGAACGCCTTTCTTCAATGTGGCCATGACGTGCTGACATGCACGACCGATCAATGTGGAGATATTTGGGTTGATGCATTTCCCATTTCGATTGATCGGGTTTTCCAAGCATTACCACGTGGGTGGTGTCCTGATCTCGTGTTCTTAATGGATGAGAGCACGGAACCCATGTTCCTAGGATTAGAATGTCTCTCAATTCCAACGGCATGGTACACCATTGATGCCCATCTTCATTTACATTGGCATAAAGCCTACACGGCAATATTTGATTTTGTCTTTGTCGCGCAAAAAGATTATGTGCCGGATTATGAATACGATGCCTCTCGTCAAATTGTGCAATGGCTGCCTTTATTTTCTAACCCTGAACGCGATCGTCACTTTCCATTACCAAAGATTTATGATGTGAGTTTTGTGGGTGTCGTGAATCCGAAGTGGAAGCCTGAGCGGAGTCGATTGTTAGATGCGGTGCAAGAACAAATTCCACTCTATACCACGACTGGGGAATATGTGAGTGTCTTTAATCGTTCGAAGGTCGTATTAAATGAGAGTGCAGCTAATGACGTCAATTTCCGTGTGTTTGAGGCGTTGGCCTGTGGAAGTCTGTTGTTGACTGAGCATGTTGGTAACGGGTTTGAGGAATTATTCCAGGATCGAAAACATCTTGTCATGTACGATCGTCGCAATGTCGAACAAATAGTTGAGTACGCTCAGTATTATGCGAGTCATAAGCAAGAACGTGAGGACATAGCTTGTGCTGGTCGACAGCGAGTTCTCAATTCACACACCACGTTGCATCGAGCTCAAACCATTACTGAGGTCGTACAAGCATCAGATGTGCATAAGCTTGTGAGCGCAAGACATTCCACACTGTTAGACGTCTATGGTGTATTGGCTCGTGTGTACGAACATGCTGTTGGTGTCTATGAGGTTGCCAGTCATCGCTACCAAGGTTCTGATTCACGGTATCGCGAATGTGTACGTATGAAAGAAACCTTTCAGCATATTCGAGAGAACGTGCTTCACCGGTTAGACGAACAGGGAAGGTGTCCGAAAGTGGTCAGTATATGAACATTTTACTTCTTGGCCTATCGATCCTGAAGGAAGGATTTCAAGAACTCGGGCATCACGTTTCGACGTGTACGACTCGATTTCTTCACAGCCATTTCGTAGCGTGTCAGTCTGAGGCTGTGGCTGAAAAGTTTCGCCATGTCAGTTGTCAGATTCGTCATGAGTTAGGAGTGTAGGGGGACAACAATCTTTATGAGTGTGTTTCAGGAAAACCTTCGTCTTCTTCGTCTTCACGATTCAATGCTGGCTGATAAGCTGATAGATGAGACGGTCGGTGTTCTCACAATTCAAGATGCGAAGAATGGGATGCCAACGGCACGTGTTCAACAGCAGTGGATTCATAGCGCCTACGATCCTTGGAAAGAAGCGCAAACCTGGGCAGAAAATACCATTCAAGAACACCAATCAGGAGAGGCTATTCTGGTTATGGGGGTTGGGCTCCTCTATCACGTGGAAGCGCTCATGCGAATTGCAGCTTCTCACACATCGATACTAGTTTTAGTGCCTGACTTGAAAGAGCTGCGTGCTGCGCTCACGGTTCGATCTTTTGCCGGATGGGGTGAAGAGATCCAATGGTTATGGGGAAATGCTGAAGATTTAGCCGATCGTGTCCACCAGGCGTACTCACGGATTCGTTTTGTCGATCATGCTCCTTCAGCGGCTCTTCATGAGACGTACATCAGGGACTTTCAATCTGCACTTCGTGAGCGAGTGTCCCATACCCAGGGAGGAAAGCTGCATATTGCCGTAGTTGGACCAATCTATGGAGGGTCACTTTCCGTGACGAGTCATGTTGTGCCAGCGCTAAAAGCTCTTGGTCACAAAGTGACATGGATTGATCATTCGATTCACTACCCAGGATATCAAGACTTAGAACGTCTTCGTGATCAGCAATTACGAATGACCATGCAGAGTCGCTTTGGTGAAACTCTTGGAGTGGTGAGCCTTGCCCATATCGCTGACGATCCCCCGGATCTTGTTCTAGCGATGGCTCAAGCGCCTTTGTCTATGCCTGTTCTTGATCAATTACGAAAAAAGAAAGTCGTCACGGCCATGTGGTTCGTCGAAAATTTCAGACATCTAACGTATTGGCAGCAAGTCGCGTCCGGATATGATTTTTGGTTCGTCATGCAGCAGGAACCCTGTATGAACGCCTTGTCTCGTGCCGGAGCAGGGCAGGTGTCTTATTTACCCTTAGCGGCGAATCCCGATGTGCATAAGCCTGTCGTGTGTAGTCCGGCTGAGCAACATGAATTAGGAGCTGACGTCTCATTTCTGGGGGCAGGCTATCCGAATCGGCGACAGCTACTTGAAGGGTTACTCAATCAGGGTTGGTCCTTTAAACTCTGGGGAAACGAGTGGGACCATCCTGGTGTACTTAGTGCTGCATTACAACGCAACGGTGCAAGAATTGATTCAGAAACCAGTGTCAAAATTTTTAATCAGACCAAGGTCAATATTAATTTGCATTCATATACTGGGTCAGGGTTCGATCCGGATGGTGATGGAATTAACCCACGAACCTTTGAGTTGGCTGCCTGTGGAGCATTTCAAGTGATTGATCGACGGAGCCTGTTGTCTCAACATTTTGATGAGACCATGTTAGCCGTGATTCAAAACCCTGAAGACCTTGTGCCAACTGTTCGTCGTTATGTGCATGATTCTACTGTTCGTTTTGCCATGGCTGAAGCCTCCAGGCAGCATATCTTGGCTCATCATACCTATGTGCATCGAATGAAAGAACTTCTTGGAACGGTTGGTCTTCATAGACCGGACTGCGTGGGGGAAGTCTTGCGTGGCGATCGAAGTACGGCTTCATTGGAAAGGAAGAGCCACAAGAATCCAGAATTGATTCCAATTCTGAGGTCCATACCGGACACTGACCGTGTAGAGCTTAAGGATGTTGCTAAGCAAATTCGATCAAAAGGGCCCACGTCTGTGCTGAGTCGAGATGAACTCTTGATTTTAATGATGGATGAGTATCGTCAGGAAACGCGAGATTTTATTTAGAAATCGTGAGCAGGGATTTTATGTCTAAACGAGTTCTCATCATCAATATTACTCGTATGGGCGATTTGATTCAGATGACGCCATTGCTGATGCGATTGGAATATGAATGGCCTGGTGTGGTCATTGATGTCATCGTAGATCGGGAATTTTATCTGATTGCGAAACTCCTTCCTGGCATTCGTCATGTTCTGTCCTATGACTTTCAAACGCTTATGGATGATGCACGTGTTCGATCTCGGGATTTAGTGTCGTTGTATCAAGATATCGCGGAGTGGGCGAAACCTCTTACTACTAATGGCTATGATCGCGTGATCAATCTGACATTTAATCGACGGAGTGCGTATTTAACCGGTTACATTGGCTCCTCTGAGATTCGTGGTCTGACAACGGCTCCTGATGGAAATGTGATTGTGAAGAATTCTTGGATGGCCTATTTCCTCGATATGCATACCTATCGACAATTAAATCGATTTAATCTTGTTGATATCTATGCGCTTGGGGGGAGTGGTCCCGGTCCTTACGCACCAGTGAAACTAAAACAGCACGACACTGATTGTGAATGGGCACGGGCATTCCTTTCGGTATCTGGAACTCCAGCTTGTTGGATTGGAGTACAAATTGGAGCGAGCGATGTCATGAAAGCATGGCGTCCAGAGTATTTTGGCCACACCATGGCGTTGATTAGTCGGCAACTCAATGTTGGCTTTGTGTTAATTGGGAGTCAAAAAGAACTGCCTGTCGTGCAAGAAGCTGTACAGACGTATAAAAAGGCTGGAGGTGTCGCTCCACTCTGTCACGCGATAGGCAAAACTACGATTCCTCAACTCGTTGGTCTCCTGTCCCTGTGTGATTTGATGCTCACGAATGACACTGGGCCCATGCACGTGGCTGTTGGAGTGGGGGTGCCGGTGGTCAATGTGTCAGTTGGTCACGTTGACTTTCGGGAGACTGGTCCATATGGCCAAAAACATTGGGTGGTTCAGCCAGAAATTGAATGCGGACCATGTGGGTTTGACCAAGTCTGTGCCCACCAAAGTTGCAAGGATCGACTCCCTCCACGGTATGTCTCGGAAGTTTGTCTCCATGCATTGGGTAAAGGCGAATTGCCGGATAATGGCTCTCTAGGAATGCGGATCTATGAATCTGGTATCGATCATGACAATCTGGGAACGTATCATCTTCGTGTTGGCACTGAATCTCATCTGTATCAATGGTATGGGCAGTTTTGGCGAAAGTTTTGGTTTGACACGTGTTCAGGCGGTACAAGTCAAATTCCTATTTCCAATGAGAGTCCCCCAGATCTTGCTCATATAGAAGAGACGTTCTTGCAATTAGAGCCGTTGCTGACGGCTCTGTGTCACAGCGCCGAAGAAATGGTGACGATCACTTCTCACGAACCTATAGCAGTCGATCATCTTAAAGCGTGTCAAGGTCATTTGAATCAAATAGCGCATGAGGCTAGAAAACTTGGACGAACGTCTCTCGCCTTTACGCCCATTACGACAGCATGTTTTCGAGATACACATAATTTACAAGAACCCGATCTTCGGGGAATGGCCCGTGAATATGCGCGCGCGTATTCCACCTGGCAACGTCGCACAAGGGATATCGTCAGGCAGTTGGGCATTGAGCAGAGATTAGCACTACACTAGCAAGGAGGATGGTTCATGCAGGTACAACTTGATGAAGAAGTTTGGGAAATGTCCGATACGGTCAGGCTTGAGGAAGTCATTGCTCGTGTGAGTGATATGGCACATGACAGAGGGTGTCTAGTGACGAACTTAACAGTCGGGTCACGATCGTATACTGATCGTGATTTAGTGCCATCAGTTCTCTCACAAGTCGCTGGTCCATTGGGTAATGTTGTGGCGACCAGTCAGCCGCTTCAGTCTATTGTCGCAAGTGGAGTTGCTAGTGCCCAAGAATATGGCCGTAGCTTGCAGGCTGATGGAGATCAGTTAGTTCAAGCCTTTCGTCGTGGGGAAAAACGTTTTCGTCAACTTGACGAATGGTTTGGACGTCTAGCCGATTACGTGGAATGGGTCGAGCTTACGAGAACGGTTGAGTCTACAGTTGTGAAGTCTGATTCCATGGTGAATTGGTTGCAAGAAGTGCTTGATGCCCGTGAAAGAACAGATATAGTAGGATTAGCCGATCTCTTGGAATTTGAAATTATGCCACGTTTGCCCCATAACCCGTAATCCGCTTAAAAATTTTTTTTGAAAATGGCGAATATGTATCAATATGACGAATTCCTCCTTGTTCGTGTGAGTTAGGAGTGGGCGCAAAGAAAAACCTCAAGTCTTTGATGTCCTTTCCGATAATATGATCGAAACCAAAATGAGATTGTTCATCTTGGGGAAGGAGATCAGTAGCACTTTTATCATTCAATCAAGCTTTAGAGTACGGATACTCTAAGGCGACTCATTATCAAGGAGGATTTTTATGGCACTCGTTGTAAACACAAACGTTGCATCCCTTAATGCTCAACGGAATTTAGAAGCGAATACCAATTCGTTAAATGGTTCCGTGGCTCGTCTTTCTTCCGGTCTCCGGATTACTCGGGCAGCTGATGATGCTGCTGGTCTGGGTATTTCGGAAACGTTACGTGCACAGATCAGAAGTATTAATCAGGCGGCCCGAAATGCAAACGACGGGATCAGTCTTCTGCAAATCGCCGACGGTGGTGCTGCCAATGTTGGAAATCTTCTTGGTCGATTGCGGGAATTAGCCGAGCAGTCAGCCAGTGGTATTCTTGGAAGCACCGAACGGTCATACTTGGATCAAGAGTTCGTGGCGTTACGATCTGAAATTGACCGAATTTCTTCTGTCACGGAATTCAACGGTGTGAAGCTTTTGAGTGGGGCGGACAATAATTCTCTCTCCATCCAAATCGGATTTAGGAGTTCATCTAACGATACATTGTCGATTGCGTTGAATGATCTCAATACCGGTTCACTGAGTTTGTCGACGACGAACGTCTCAACGGCAGCTGCAGCACTAACCGCTTTAGGAAGCATTGATAGTGCGATCAGCGCAGTGGCTAGTGCTCGTGCGACAATCGGTTCCTTGCAAAATCGAATTGATGCAGCTGTTCAAAACTTGGCCGTGGGTGGTGAAAACCTGACAGCGGCTGAATCTCGTATTCGAGATGCAGATATTGCGTTAGAGACATCGCAATTTGTCCGGAATCAAATTTTAGTGCAAGCTGGAACATCAATTTTGGCGCAGGCCAATACGTTGCCTCAGCAAGCGCTCGCATTATTGAATTAATGAAGATAGGAAGAGAGCAAGACCGTCTTCGGCCTTGCTCTCTTCTGCTCCGTACGATAACGGAGGGAGGATATTATGATACAGAGTGTTCCAGAATTTACATCGGCTGCATTGTCCACAGGGCAAGGTGTACGCGATCGTTCTGGAGCCAAAGCGACTTCTTCGGATTCGAGCGACGTTCAAGAGAAAAAAACAACATTTCGACCTTCATCCTCAGAAGATCGCACAAATGCTTCAGGTATTCAAGATTCTCTGGCCAATAGAGATGCTGCCCTAAGCCAGGATTTGAAAGAAAAGGTTGCACAGATTCAAGATACCATTAATCAGATAGATTCTCATGTGCAGTTTTCTGTTGAGGAGGACTCGGATCGTGTGGTGATCAAAGTCGTTGACCGAGATTCTGGAGAACTGATTCGTCAAATTCCCTCAGAAGAAGTCTTACGAGCTCAACGATTCTATGATGAACATTCAGGAATTCTTCTCGAGGAAGAAGCTTAACGAGAAAAGCCCTCTTTCCCACCCGTTAAGAATGTCAGGCTCATAGGATGTTCAATGACCGATGATTCGTAGATATGTATTTGATACGCAAGATGCACCAACATGACAGGGAGCGTTTACTATGGCCGTAAGCTTTGGAGGGTTAGGAAACGGGGTCGATTTTGGGCAAATTGTCGAGTTTCTTGTCCAAGCTGAACGTTTGCCCATTGATCGGTTGACAGAAAAGAAGCTGGCTTCTCAAGAAAAACTCACAGACTTTGGGACATTAGGGACGAAACTCCTGAGTCTTCAAAGTGCCGCAAATAGTATTCGAACTCGTGTGAGTTTTGATAAGACGAAAGTCGATGTTAGTACTGCCAGTGCACAAAATGTACTCACAGCCTCGTCTTCTTCCGCGGCCTCGGCTGGGACACACACCTTAACGGTGAATCAACTCGCCACCGCTCATCAAGTGGCTTCGAAGTCGACAACGACGGTATCGTCTGTTGAGACGGACATTGTCAGTGGTGGATCAGGCACCTTTTCTTTTACGGTTGGTGGCGGAGCGGTGCAAACGGTGAATTTGGGAGCTGACGCCACGCTTGATGAATTAAAAAATGCGATTAATGATCTTGGGGCTGGGGTCAGTGCCTCGACCCTCAACACTGGGACTGAATCGACTCCAGCCTATCGTCTTGTCCTGACGGCCAATGATACTGGATCATCGAATGCCATTGCGATCACGGCAGATAATACGACTCTCAATACCGTCGGTGATGGGGTTGATACGCTTCAAGCTGCTCAGGACTCAGAAGTCGTTCTTGGTGCTGCAGGCAATGATCAAGTGACGCTGCAACGCTCATCCAATACGCTTAGCGACATTATTGCAGGGGTGACCGTAAACCTTCAAGGTGTCGATGCGGCGAATCCGGTCACGATTGCCGTTTCTCAGGATACGGAGGCAGTGAAGGAAGGTATTTCCTCACTCGTTGAGGCATACAATGACGTGGTAAAGTTTATTGATGAACGGACATTTTTTAATGAAGAAACACAAGAACGCGGAATATTCGTCGGGGAGTCCATTACTCGCAATGTTCTTGATAAAATACGTGGAGCAATATCAGGGCAAGTCAGTGGATTGTCTACGATCACTTCGGCTGGTCAGATAGGTTTTCAAACGCAAACCGCCGATGGGACGTTAGTCCTCGATACAGATGATCTTGATGCACGGTTGGCTGATTCCTTTGACGAAGTGCGGGAACTGTTTATTGATAATCCGACGAACGGAACATCGGGGATAGCTGATCGTATACTTGATGCTGTTGACGCGTTGGATGATATTGAGTTCGGGGCACTCGCGTTGCGACAAAATTCTCTCACCAGTGAGATTGATGATTTCGATGACCAAATAAGCGTTCTCGAAACGCGAATTACGCAATTTGAAGAACAGCAGCGAATTAAATTTGCGAATCTCGATGGATTGTTGGCGAGTTTACAATCTCAACTTGACAACTTAAATTCATTGATCTAATGAGACCTAAGGAGAGGTGATTGTATGATGCAGGGTGCTCAACAGTATGCTAAAACCCAAGTCCAAACAGCATCGTCTGTGCAAGTTGTGGTCTTATTGTATGATGGAGTCATTCAGTCATTGAAACTGGCTCAGGAAGGTATTCTCAGCAATAATAACAAAGATAAAGCGCGATTTCTTGACCGTGCTCTTGCCGTTGTGAACGAACTGTCAGCTTCCCTCGATATGGAACAAGGTGGTGCAATAGCCAATGATCTGCGGCGATTGTATGAATATGTTCAGCATGAACTCACTCAAGCGAATCTTCATCATGACTCTACGCGCTTAAATAGTCCAATCAGATGTTTAGGCGTGGTCCGTGAAGCCTGGGTAGAGTTAGCCCGACAAGGTGCGATGGCTCAAGCGGTTGGAGTGTAAAGAATTCATGATGTCGTCTGCCTCTCAACATTCCATCGAACTTTTGACCCAAGAAGCTCTCGCTTCATCGAAGGCTGGAAATTGGGATCACGTGACATTGTTGTATCAACGTCGAGCGAAAGAATTTGTCTTTCATGAGTTACCGATCCCCGTGATTAAACGCCTGATCGATATTGATTTGATTGTTCAAGAGCGCGCGCGTGTGGTTCAAGCCGCGACCCAACAAAAGATGGAGGATGTTCAGGAACAGTGTCGGAAATTACGACAGCGAAAGCACAAATTGACGTATTCAAACTCCGCAGGCACTCGATTTGTGCGTTCTGCCTAATTTGTCTTAAGTTTTGTGTATACATATTTCCTTTCCCACAGACCGATCTTTTTTTATCCCACCAGTAGATTGTCTCGGCCACTCATAGACATTAGACCTTTATAGCGAATCCAAATAAGTTTGAGTGGTGCCTAGGCCATGATCAACGTATCACTGGCCATCTAATTCCAATCTTTACTGAGAATCGCTAGCCTCACTCAATATTGTGATTATAGGTGGTCTAGGTTATCGCTACATTGGAGCCGCTATAGGTCTCCATCACATCTCGTTCAATGAGAAACATGTAAGGAAATTGGGTCAATGCTTGTCATGGAAATGTGTAGACCTTGTTCGCAAAGTATTAGTAAGCATCGTCAAGATGTTGACGGGGTTGGTCAGTTGCTCAACATGTCAACTGTAAAAAACCCCTCTATTCACTACTTTTTCTATAAAATGTAAACTTTTTCACTGTATTGAAATCGTTCCTGTTGGTATGACACTTGCTTTTTATTAGGTCAGACAAAATAGAATGTACGAGGAACCAACACGACTTATGCACAACTCCATGTTCCCCTCACCCTCACTAGCTCAACATAAGACATCGCCTGCAAATAATGAGCGCGATGTACTCAGGCAGCAGATTCATGTTTTGGCGAATAAATTATTACCGATTACGGTATTTGCACAGTTAGCGCTTCGACATTGTCAAGACCCACAGGTGATAACGCATTTAGAAAAGATTAATTGTTCGGCCGAAGAAGCCAGAGTGATTGTGAGCCAAATTCAACAGTTTGGACAAAACGAAACGTCATCGCCCAGAACAGATATCCAACAAAACGAGTCATGATCAAATCTGGATTATGTGTGAAATCTTCTTGAGCCTGGTGAGGTGTGTTCACGCATATTCTAATCTGTTTTTAGAACAATGTTCAGGGGACTGTTCCGGCAGGTTGACCTGAGACTTCACGAGGGATGGTATGAGTGTTTTAGATAGTGATGAACGCCGAAAAGATGTTCGAGGGTCTGTCAATGTGTGTGTGAATGTCGATGTGCCGTTAGCGCTTTCCTATGAAGCCGTAGAACCGAGTGAGGCTCAAATGGCTCAATGGCAGTGGGAAGAGTTAGCCGTTTCACCAGACTTGGTTCGCGCGATGGTTGATGAAAAGGATCTCACTATCAAAGACCCACTCATGTTACAAATGTTGACACGTATTGATTGGTTATTGACCTCAGTGCTCAAGACGCTTGCGAAGGAAAAACGGTTGAAAGATACCATCCCGCAGTTTATGAATGTGAATCTCAGTGGTTCTGGTATTAGGTTTAAGACAGAAAAAGAATTTCCTATTGATAGTGCTCTGGTCTTGCGCCTGATTCTTCGTCCGTTTGTTCCCATCCAAGCCATAGGGAAGGTGGTCAGGACTTCTTTGATCCAAAAAGACGAAGAGGCATCTTTCGAGACAGCTGTTCAGTTTACTGAAATATCTGAGGACGATCGTGAGGCGATTATTCGTCATATTATCCGTTCGCAAGCGATTATTCAGCGTCATCGTCAGAGTCATCCGCATGGCTGGGTTGCGAGTTAAGACGATTTTGCTTGTTTCGTACGTGATTTTTTGCATCACGTTTCTCGGGATCTTGAGTTGTTCACCCCCTCATCCTTCCGTCCCGATAGCCGAATCTTCTTCGGTTCAGGCCACACAACAGATTCCTCTCTCTCCCCCTCATTCGCTAGGGATTTTACCATTTGATTTTCATAGCGATATGCCTCAGTGGTCTTGGTTACGACAAGGTCTTCCTGACATGCTTGTGACGGATTTGGCTATACAGCCTGGCATTCGTATCATATCTCGTGAATCGTTGGGGGAAGTATTACGAGAGCAGTGGCTCCAGCATCGAGGCATGACGGAACCGGGATTTGTTGTCAAGCTTGGTCAATTGAGTGGAGCGCGATATTTATTGAAAGGCCATGTGTATCACATTGACGCGAAATTGTCTGTTGACGTTCATCTTCTTGATGTCGAACGGGGAGTCGTGGTTCGAGCGGGTAGGGTCGCGGGCACGCCTGAAAATTTTCCTGCTCTTGAACGACAATTATCACAACACGTGAAGTCATTTTTTAATGTTCCGTCAGTATTAGACTCGAAAAAATCTATCAGTCAAGACATGCGGTCGGCTATACAGTCTGTTCCTGAAGTCGTCTCAGAAGAAGA
>BQIX01000026.1 GCA_021604145.1 Nitrospirales bacterium | reverse complement strand
TTTCAATGTGGGTATACTATGACTTTGTACCACGTCGGATGGTGCCCGGAATGTATTGAAGTCGCGAATAAGCTGAAGGATCTCGCCATTCCCTATGACAGTGTCATTGTTCCAGACTTTCAGCTTTCTCGCACGCAAGTTCATGACGTGTCCGGACAGTATTATGTCCCTGTGTTGGTCGATAACGAGAAAGTCTTGACTGAAACTCACGAGATCTTATCGTATCTTGATGACTATTCATCTGAGCAACCCTCTTAAAGGGAATGAGAAGATACATCGTCGAAGAGACTGCAACCCACGATAGAGTGAGGAACTCAATATGGATGATTGGAAACGTATTCTTGCCGAGAGCATCACGAAACCCGAAGACTTAGCCAAGCAGTTGGGCGTGGACCCCAGAGAAGTCGAAGATGTGGTAGGGCCCTACCGCATGCGAATTACTCCCACGGTGCTGGCGACGATTAAGGAAAAGGGCGATGCGATTTGGAAACAGGTGGTTCCTGAAGCCATCGAGCTCGATGATATAGATGCGCCTGATGATCCATTGGAAGAGGATACCGACAGTCCCGTTCCCCATTTGGTTCATCGGTATCCCGATCGAGTCCTCCTCATGGTGACGAACCAATGCCCCATCTATTGTCGATTCTGTACGAGAAAACGCTTGGTCGGAAAGCCAGGGTTTTTGAAAAAGGGGGAGTTGGATCGAGCCATAGCGTATCTCCGCGAACACACCGAAGTCCGAGATGTGATTTTGTCTGGGGGCGACCCCTTGCTTTTGACAGATCCCATGATCGAACGTGTGTTAAAAGCCCTGCGGTCCATTCCCCATTTGGAAATCATACGGTTTGGCTCACGTGTCCCAGGCACCCTCCCAGAACGCATCACGCCGGAACTCTGTGAGATTGTGAAGAAATATCATCCTATTTACATGAATTTACATTTTAATCACCCGGATGAACTGACGCCTGAGGTTAAAGAGGCTTGCGGACGCTTGGCAGATGCCGGAGTGCCATTGGGTGCTCAAACGGTCTTACTGAAAGGCGTCAATGACGATCCAGAGGTGATGAAACAGCTGATGCATCAGCTTCTGCTCGCACGCGTTAAACCGTACTATCTCTACCAAGCTGACCTGACCAAAGGCACCAATCATTTCCGCACGACGGTTGAAACTGGACTCAAGATTATTCAAGCGCTCCAGGGCCATACAAGCGGGATGGCCGTCCCGCATTTCGTTATTGATGCCCCAGGTGGAGGTGGGAAAATCCCAATTCTTCCAAGCGATTACCTCTTACATCTGGATGAAAACGGCGCGGTACTCAAAAATTACGAAAACAAGACCTATCATTACCCTCAGCCAGGCCCAGACACGAAGCGGGAACTTCCAATGGTTGGCGCACATACTTCAAATGGCTCCTGTAGCGCAGAAGCAATGGACGATCTGTAATGCCGGGCCCACGAAAACAAGGGATTCTTCCGTACCAGCGACTCAAGGAATTGGCGGCCGAGGGTGTCATTACTTCTACCCCTCCCATTACTGAGGGACAGTTTCAACCAGCCAGTCTTGATTTACGACTCGGTCGAAAAGCCTATAGATTAATCAGTAGTTTTCTTCCAGAACACCCTGATACCTTTGGACCTCACTCACATTGGGAAGAGGCCTTTCAGTCGGATTTGGTGATGTATGACATGGACATTACCAACGGAGCGATTCTTGAAAAGGGGCATGTCTACCTGATTCCCTTGCTCGAGCATCTTCGACTGCCTAAAAATATACGCGGGAGAACGAATCCTAAAAGTTCTACGGGAAGACTCGACATCTTTACCCGCGTCATTACCAATCGAAATGTGGGATTCGATGAAATTCGGCCTGGGTATGAAGGACCGCTGTATCTTGAGATCGTTCCGCGCTCTTTTACCATCCGGGTGCAAACCGGACTATCCCTGAACCAACTGCGCCTCAGCATGGGACGGCCGACCGTCTCTGATTCTGACTTGCGAGCGGTGCATCGAAAGACTCCGCTCCTCTATCAAAATGGAGAGGCCAGCCGTCCCAATAAGCCGTTACCGACTAAAAACATCCACCTCAACCATGGCCTGTTTCTGAGTGTTGATCTTCAAGGGTCTCCTCCTGATACAGGAGACACCATCATAGGCTATCGGGCGAAAAAAAATAGCCATGTGATCGATTTACAAAAAATTGGCTATTACTCGGCATTCGACTTTTGGGAACCGATCTCGCGCCATGCCAAAAATACACTTCTGTTAGAACCCGAAGAGTTTTATATTCTCGCCTCCAAAGAACGAATCCAGGTTCCAGCGGGTTATGCCTCAGAAATGGTGGCCTATGAAGCAGCTTGCGGAGAACTCCGCACGCATTATGCGGGATTTTTTGATCCCGGATTTGGCATGGTCACGGCAAAACGAAAAGGGACCCAAGTGGTGTTGGAAGTCCGCCCGCACGATGTCCCATTTCTGATCTATGACGGGCAAACATTTTTCAAAGTCATCTATGAAAAACTACTGAATCTACCCACGAAGTTATACGGATCGACTTTGGGGTCGTCGTATCACCAGCAGGGATTAACCTTAAGCAAGCACTTTAAATGGTAACCATGACATCTGATTTAGATCCTCAAAAACCCACACCTTCATCAACGCCCCCATCACCGCCCATACGGCAACCACGACCTCCAAGCGAAGAGGATGATGACAAAGAGAATCTCCAAATGCGTGTCGCCATGAAAATGATTGGATCGGCGATGGTGTTTATTGGATTTCTTCAAGTCTTTCTGGCCGCGCAAACGGGCGCCGAAATTACGGTATTTCCAATGTTCATCTA
The DNA here is from genome assembly GCA_021604145.1 of Nitrospirales bacterium. Lineage (GTDB taxonomy): Bacteria > Nitrospirota > Nitrospiria > Nitrospirales > UBA8639 > JAGQKC01. The sequence goes on along the minus strand of BQIX01000026.1, from coordinate 15,822 downwards.
CTTTGGCGGCATGGCGCTTTGGGCTCACTCTTCGATCGAAAACTCGACGACTCGCTACCTCGTTATCGCCTTTTCTCTGTTGTGCGGCCTAGCATTTTTTCACTTCGGAGAAGTACTCTTTTGGCATATCTATGTCATTTATTGGGGCACGGTACTGATGGTCGTGTACTTCATGTTTAAAACGCAAAAAAACCCAACTTCCGGACAATAGTCTCACTCAGGGATTCCGAACAGATTCTTCTCAATTTCGTATCTTCACTTTTCGCTCAACGACATGACGATTGGAGTTATCATACCCACGTTCAATGAAGAAACGACCATCTTGAACACCTTATCCACGCTCACCCATCCACAGATGGATGAACTCATTATTGTGGATGGAGGGAGTCAGGACCGTACCCGGGAAATTGGGCAAGCCTATATTGCTTCGCACTATGCTCAAAATGGTCACCTGCTCACCTCCGCAAAAGGCCGGGCATGTCAAATGAATACAGGAGGATGGTTTGCACAATCTGATATTTTAATATTCCTACATGCTGATACGCATCTCCCTCCGGAGGCTCGTCGTATCATCAAAGAAGTCATGGACGGAGAGACATACATCGGAGGGCGATTTGATGTTCAATTCGAAATCGACCGCGGATATGCGTGGATGATTAGCCGAATGATGAATTGGCGCTCGCGTTGGAGCCGAATTTTCACCGGCGATCAAGCCATTTTCGTTCGACGAACCACGTTTCAACAGTTAGGGGGATTTTCAAACATACCCCTCATGGAAGACATTGAATTCAGTTACCGTTTGAAACAATCAGGATCGGTTATTCCGCTTCAGACGAAGGTCACAACTTCCTTTCGTCGGTGGAAGCAAAATGGCCCACTTCGGACCATTCTTCATATGTGGACGTTGAGGTTCTTGTATTGGCTGGGAATCAGCCCGCACACCTTGCAGCAATTCTATGGCACAATCCGCTAAACCTCGGAACAAGAATTTCCCCAATAAGACTCGTAACCGAGTATCCACCCCTCCACAGTCGGCTCTGATTGTTTTCGCCAAATCACCAATTCCAGGATCAGTCAAAACTCGGTTGAGTCCGCCGCTGACACCAGATGAAGCCGCGACGTTACATGGAAGCCTGGTTCTGGACACCCTAGAACAAACCAAAAGCCTCGTGGAATTTGATCGCATTCTTGCCTGCGCGCCATCCAAACAACATCCTTTTTTTCAGGCTCTCTCGGCAAGACAACAGATAGAACTATGGGAACAAATTTCAGATGACGATCTGGGAAAACGCATGGAGCACGCGTTTCGTGAGGCTTTTACACGAAAGTATGCGAACGTGGTAATGATTGGAAGTGATCTTCCCACTATTTCCAGCGCTATGATTCAATCTGCCCGGCATGGACTCCGAGAACATGATGTCGTAATTGGTCCATCGAAAGACGGTGGATATTATTTGATTGCCCTGAAAAAACCGGCGCCTGAGCTATTTACAAATATTCCCTGGTCAACCCATCAGGTCACCAACCGCACCAGAGAAAAGGTCAACGAACTGGGACTTTCTCTCACCCTTTTATCTCAACAACAAGACCTGGATACAATTGATGATTTACAGTTCTATATCAAGGAGTCTCCCCATTCATTGAAGAAAATAGTGTCTTCACGAACAAGCCAGGTCTTCAAAACTCTTGCGACTCGTTTAGTCAACCGAGAATAACTTCCGTTTTTACTCGGACAAACCCAACGCGTGACGCCTCGCTGGGATCACGTATCTTGTACGAACCAGAATGAGCCCTCACCTAGGATATCAAATACGAGTAACGTTTCAGAAAGAGTGGTGTTAGAAGAACAGGCTTAACGGACGTCTTCGACATTTCTTGACGAGTATTCTGAGACCATAAGGGAGCGAAGGAATGGCTAATCGTGTTGCATTAATTACCGGGGGAGCTAGAGGAATTGCCAGGGGTATTGCCTTGGAACTGGGAGCGAAACAATGGTCGGTTGCCATTTGCTATCGGACAAGCGAACAGGATGCTCAACAGACCATACACACGATCGAAGAGTCCGGCGGCCGTGCCATGGCGATTCAGTGTGATGTCTCTGACCCAAATGCCGCGAAACATCTTGTCCATCAGGTGGAGTCCGCCTGGGGACAGATCGATGCCTTGATTAACGGTGCTGGGCCATATCACCGCGTAAACTTATTTCAAGAAACCCCAACAGGTTGGACTGAGATGATCCAGAACAACCTAGATCCAGTATTTTACCTTGCACAAGCTGTTGCACCTGGCATGCGCGCTCGAAAATATGGACGCATTATTTCTTTTGGCATGGCTAATGTTGACAAAATGGAAGCGCAACCACACGTAACAGCCCATTATATTGCCAAAGCTGGAGTCGTGATCTTGACCAGAACCTTAGCCAAAATGTTAGCGCCAGACGGCATTACCGTGAACGCCATTTCGCCAGGGTACATAGATTCAGGCAGCGCTCCACCAGGAGAACTCGATGGTATAGAGAAGAACATTCCAGCTGGGTACATCGGTGAGATAGCAGATACGGTTTCAGCCGTTCAGTATCTACTATCTGATGAAGCGCGGTATGTCACAGGCGCGAATCTTCAGATTAGCGGAGGCTGGGGGATCTAGCTCGATACCAACCTGCTCAGGATGAGACCGAAGAGCGAGTAGTCGATGGCTGGACTCATTGAGTTGGAAGACGGCTAGACGTTTCCTTCCATTCAAGCCCGAAGACTTCAGCGAAATGATAGGCAAGCTGCTCTCTGACTTTTACCATGCTGACCAATTCCCCAAGATATTGTTGCATTGAAGTCACGTGGCAGCCATCAATCCCGCAAGGAATAATGAAATCAAATGGTTTCAGATCGACATTCACATTTAATGCGAACCCATGCATTGTCACACCCTTCGTGATTCGGACGCCAATGGCGGCGATTTTTTCAAGAACATGAATACCCTCCCCTACCCACACTCCAGGAAATTTATCTTTCAACTTGCCTTGAATATTCCAGTCAGCTAAGACCCGAATAATCACCTCTTGCAACATCCCAACGTAGACCTTTGGTCCCTGACAAAAATTTCGCAATCGGACAATCGGGTATCCCACGACCTGCCCGGGTCCGTGATACGTCACGGACCCGCCTCGTTCAATGGTATACAGCCCAAACCCTTGATCGGTTAAAGACTGAACGTTACCGTACCAATGTTCTTCCTGGGCCGTCCGACCTAATGTAAACACAGGCTCATGTTCGACAAGCAGTAATAAATCAGGACAACGATCCACAGCTCTCTCCAGAAGTCTCCTCCGCTGATAGTCCCAGGCTTCTTGATACGGAAGATGAGAGAGATTTAACAAGCTGCCAGAACGTCTTGCCTTTTCAAGTGTTTCAATATTTGGCAATATTGACTCTCACAACACGGTTGACCGTTTAAAAATTTATTCCTGACCACTATGAACACGAAGTATTACTTGGGAAATTCAATTGGGGGAATCATCTGCCAACCTTCCCCATTGAGAGACTCTAAGAATGTCACGAGATCGTTCTTTTCCGTTTCCGTTAATTTTAACGGCTGCACAAGTGGATCCTTATGAGGATTCGCTATTCCGCCTTGATCGTAAAAATCTACGACCTGTCGCAAAGTCGCAAAACGACCATCATGCATATACGGTGCGGTTCTCGTAATTTCCCGTAACGTGGGCGTCTTAAATGCTCCCATATCTTTGGCATCTTTCGTTACCACATAACGCCCCAGATCCACATGATCGGTATCCCAGTCCACTCCAAGGTTATGAAATTTTTCATCCGAAAAATTCGCACCAGAATGACAGGTAAAACAGAGGGCTTTCCCACGAAAAAGTTCTAATCCATTTTTAGCACTGTTTGACAATGCTTCTGGATCTGCACCTGAATTATACTGATCAAAAGGACTATTGCCTGAGAGGATCGTGCGCTGAAAACTGGCAATCGCCTGTCCTATGGTCTTCGCTGAAATGCCGGAACCAAACGCATTTTGAAATAACTTCTTGTACCCTTCGATGTCATTCAGTTTCACCACGAGTTCGTCATGATTGGCAAACCCATGTTCGATAGAATTGATTAACGGTCCGACGGACTGTTCTTCAAGCGTCGCAGCTCGTCCATCCCAAAACTGTGCTGAACTGAATACACGATTAATGGCTGTGGGAGCACTACGCCCGCCTTGCTGACTATTGATCCCTGTTGAGACAGGTTGACCATCCGTAAAAGCCAAACTCGGGATATGGCAGCTCGCACAGGCAATAATCTCATTCATTGACAGGCGTCTATCAAAGAATAGTAGTTTACCCAATTCGACTTTTTCTTTTGTCATCGGATTATCGTCTGGAAGCACCGCTAACTCTTTTTTCAATCCTAATGGAAATTTCAGTTCGTAAGGCTCTTCAGCGTGAAGTTGAGCCGAAAAACTTAACAATAAACTCACGATAAAGACCGCATACAGGCCACCGTTTGCCAAGAGTCGTATCCCCATCAAGTCAGTCCGCACTTCATTCATCGGTCTCATCGCAATCTCCTTTCTGAGACATATCATCAGTACCTATTATGACTACATTTCACGTTCAAACCGTTTGCCGTGTTCCTCGAAGCAGTATTTGCACTTGCGAGACTTGAAATTCTTTTTTTACCTTGGCCTTCACTTCAATAATATCTGGCTCATTAGCAATAAGTTGGCCGGTCTCGTCATCAAGAAAGTGATGGTGATACTCAACATTCGAGTCATAAATCACTTTCGACGTATTCGGAAAGCAGTCTTTACATTGGTCAATTAGGAATCAGGACTTTTTAAGACTTTTCTAGCCTGGAGACGATTCCTGGAGACCAAGACCTTTGAGAAAGATGGGATTCAGACGCTTCACCTTTCCTGCGTTATTCACGGCTACCAATGTCGCCGAACCTTCGACGACGACACGACGCGAATGACTTTCGCGAATGATATGAGAAAAGGTCAAAGATATGCGACGATTAGCTGAAAGTATCGTCTCTACCTGTAGATCCTCTCCGTACTTGGCTGCCGACTTATAGGTGACTTCAGCATGCGTCACCCGAAACTCTGTGTCTTGTTCAATGAGTTCGGCAACTGAAAAACCGTGTTCTTCTAAATACTGTGTTCGAGCACGTTCAAAGTACTTTAAATAATTCGCATAGTAGACCACCCCACCACAATCAGTATCTTCATAATAAATCCTGATATTCATGATGAGAAAACCCGCGCTACAACGCCATGGAAGGGAACTGTGGAAGATCTCGTTCATGGATATCAGCTATTTTCAATACCAAGTCATAGAGTTGGTGAAAACGCTCGGCCTTGACGGGTTCAAACCCTTGCCCCAAGACCGCATGATCAGCTGCATCAATGAGCGTTTTCATTTTGGGCCATTCAGAGAGAAACGTCTTTCCCATGGCATCGTGGTGTTCGGCCAACACATGAAACTGAGCAGGGAACGGGAGTCGATATTTACCATCCACCTCATTTAAATAACAATTCCGACAAGTCTCTTGCAGGGATTTCGGGAGTTGTTCAAATTTCACATCCCAACTTTTTATCTGATAGGTATGAAACAGACGAGATTGCGCTGATGCGGACAGGCCTCGGAGCAACACGCGCATGGCCATTTCGGCATCATGTTGTCGTTCGATCTGACGCTTCGCATGGGCCAATAAATCTTGAGCAAGCCCGCTTTTCACTTCGGCTGGATCCAGAACAATGTTTTCAAGAAATCGAACATTCTCTTTCACGCCTTTTAAAAAAGACGAAATCCCTGGAGGACCACCCCAGGCAGAAGCCAAATCAAGAGCTTTACTCGCACTTTTCAACTTTTCCCAAGCCTGACGATAATGGAATTGCTCCCACTGCCGATAGCCATCTGACATGTCTGACAGGGCTCGATACAAGGGCTTCAGTCCTCCGCTCACTCGAGCTTCGATACGACGAAACACTTTCCCCGCTGCGACATATGATCCTTGATTGAAATAGCCTGAAGCTTCCTGTCGAATAGAGAACGCCTCTTCATCCCATGGATTACTCTGAATCCAGGTTCTAGCCGTTTCTCCCACGATTATGACCTTCGAATCTGATGGTTTTTCCGGACGTGCAATTCCCAGGGTCACCACTTTGGCCGTATAGGGAAAGCCTACCAACATCATGGCCGCAGCCATTGGCGAGGTTGCCATGGTAATATCAATCACCAGTTCGCCAGGATTCACATTCCAGGATTTCAAGAGCTTTGGCAACAATTCCACTAGAGTCTTATGAGACTGCGCAAAACTTTCAGGATCGGACGTGAGTATCCAATCCCACTTCTGTGGCATGGTCGAAAGTTGAGGGTGGACATCAGACTCCACCAACTTCGTACTTGATTCCGGAAGAAAGAAACACAATCGCTCAGGGGTTAAGCGTTGAAGAGAACACACAGCTGGCGCAGGATCCTGCGCCATGGCGATAAGGAGGGCTTTGACTGGCCCGTCAGCACTCACAATGCACCGACTATATCATTCCACGGACCAGGCAGCAAGAATTGTATAGGGAATTTGGTTTTCAATATCACGACATTGTACGATGCACAAGCTAAAATCACCTCCTTCTCTCTTCACTATTTTCGCTGAGATAAGGGAAAGGAAGTTCGAAGATTTCCCGAAGAAAGATGTGAATTTTATCGAACACCCTGCTAGAATCTACAGATCATGGATAAACAGTTAGTGGTCGAGGCCTTTGAGACAAGCGCCGATATTAAATGTCGGTTCGTGCAAACCTATGCTCAACAAATTATCGACATAGCCCAGATTATTATTCGAGCATTCCATGACAGCCGGAAGGTCCTGCTTTTCGGAAATGGGGGCAGTGCAACGGATGCATCTCATATCGCAGCCGAGTTCGTTGGACGGTACAAGCGCGATCGTGCAGCGCTTCCGGCCATGGCCTTAGCCACGGACATGGCTGCATTGACTTGCATTGCCAATGATTATGAATATGCCGATATTTTTTCCAGACAGATTGAGGCTCATGGGAAAAAAGGCGATGTCGCCATTGCCATTAGCACAAGCGGAAATTCACCAAATGTGCTGAGAGGTATTCAAGTCGCTCATGAACGAGGACTTGTCACGATTGGTTGGACAGGCCAAACGGGCGGACAATTGATGGACCTGGTGGACTACAGCTTTCAGGTTCCCTCAACGGTGACGGCCCGAATACAGGAATGTCATATCACTCTTGGTCATGTATTATGTGAAATCATAGAAGAGCGACTGTTTGCCCAAACGACGTAACCCCACCACAATATCGGTCAAACCGCTGAACTTGTCCAGAGTTCAGACGTATCCGCTTTCCTCACGTCACAGCAAAGTCAACATTACCGATTTCGCGGTTTCTTGGAGCCGAGGCAAAAGCTTTCGAAGTTTTCTCGATACCCTTCCAGACTTTCTTGCCGTGAAATCACTTCGTGCCGTCGTTCGTGCCATCGTCCGCGCACGGGAACGAGGAAAACCTGTCATCCTTGGCATGGGAGCCCACCCGACAAAAGTCGGACTCAATCCCATTTTGATTGACCTCATGAAGCGGAACATCATCACAGCCGTTGCCGTGAATGGAGCCGTCATTATCCACGATTTTGAACTCGCCTACCTCGGACATACCTCAGAGGAAGTCGATGCAGAAATCGACTCTGGTCGATTCGGTATGGCCGAAGATACGGGACAAATTTTAAATTTTGCCATTATTGAGGGGTGGAAGACTGGGCTCGGAATCGGAGAGTCCGTTGGTCGCTATATGACCAAACACCCGAGGCAATTTCCACATCGTCAAAGAAGTCTATTGGCAACTGGCCATAGATTAGGGATTCCTATTACGGTACATGTCGCCATGGGAACTGACATCATCCACATGCATCCATCGGCCGATGGTGCGGCCATTGGAGGAGGATCGTTGGTTGATTTCAGGACACTGGTCTCCCTCGTGTCTGAAATGGAAGGAGGGGTCTATATCAATCTTGGATCGGCGGTGATGCTGCCTGAGGTGTTTCTCAAGACCGTGACCTTGAGCCGCAATCTCGGACGTTCATTAAAGAATATTACAACTGTGAATATGGATTTTCTTCCCCACTATCGTCCCATGACCAATGTGGTACGTCGTCCAACTCAAAAAGGCGGACAGGGGTATTCGCTCGTTGGCCATCATGAGATTATGCTTCCGTTGTTAGCCGCGGCAATCATTGAACAGATCACCCCCTAATGCTCCAAACCCTCTTGCGCCACATACCTCCATTTCCCCTTTGCATCATTGATCTTAAAAAAAGACTTGCAAGATTGTTCCGTTTGCGACAGACTATAGCGAATAAAAATACGTTCCAGTCTAGCTAGTCTGACAAACCCAGCGTCATGACCTCCTTCAAACACTATACAAGTTAATTGAATCGGCTATAGAAAAATTTATACGGCGTAATTATTGCATTTATCATTTTTATAGCTGTTCACAGTTTCTCTTCATGACTGTTTAAGAGGGATATGCCATGAAAAAGAAAATTCTTATCGTTGATGATGACCCAGATATTGTTCTCATGCTGACGGACCGTTTGGAGGGCCAAGGATATACCACCGTGTCGGCCGCAGATGGGAAACAGGCTATTGACGCCATTGAACTTGAAACCCCTCACCTCGTTCTTCTTGATCTGACTCTTCCACGTATGTCCGGGCTCGAAGTCCTTCATCATCTGTTCCCACATGGTGATCAGCCTCATCAATCCAAGGAACAGGTGTCATCGGAGACAGTAGCACAACCCTTAGACCTTCCAATTATCGTGATGACAGCCAATGCCACCATTGAAAATGCCGTAGAGGCCATGAAGACAGGAGCTTACGATTTCCTTACGAAACCAATTGACTTTGACCATCTGGAAATTGTGGTCAAAAAAGCTATGGAACGGGAAGTCCTCAAGCAGCAGGTCACATCGCTTCGGACAGAAGTGGAAAGCCGATATAACACCATTGTTGGCAACAGTCCAAGCATCCAGTCCATCATCGAACTTGCTCAACGTGCCGCATCTTGCGATGCAACGGTCTTACTTTTAGGAGAGAGTGGGACCGGAAAAGAATTGTTTTCTCGATCCATTCACAAATGGAGTCCTCGTCATGCCATGCCGTTCAGCATTATCAATTGCGTGGCGTTAAACGAGACCCTCCTCGAAAATGAACTTTTCGGACACGAAAAAGGCGCCTTTACCGGGGCGGATTCTCGACAAAAAGGCCGGCTCGAAGAAGCAGATGGAGGGACACTCTTTCTTGATGAAATCGGTGATATGCCATTGACGCTACAAGCGAAACTCCTCCGGCTCCTTCAAGATCACGAATTTCACCGAGTGGGTGGAAGCCGCCTCGTCAAAGTGAACATCCGAGTGCTGGCCGCGACCAACAAAGATCTCAAACAAGCAGTCAAAGAAGGACGCTTTCGTGAAGACCTGTACTTTCGTTTGAATGTCGTCAGTCTCTCATTGCCTCCACTACGGGAACGGCCTGATGACATCAACCCATTGGCTGAGTTTTTCTTAGATTTTCATCTTCGAGAGATGAAACGACCACCTCGAGTGTTCACGAAAGAGACCATCAAGGCCATGCGAAGTTACAGTTGGCCCGGAAATATTCGTGAACTCAGCAATGCCATTGCACGTGCCGTCGTTCTCGGCGTCGATGAAGAAATCGTTCCCGAACAATTAGGGTTAGGTCCGTGGGGAGTCGATCCATTCCAAGATGGCGAAAACCTGCCCTACCATGAGGCTATCGAACAATATAGCCGGCACATTCTTGAACAGGCACTTCGGCGAAGCAATTGGAGTCAAACAAAAGCCGCGGATCTCTTACAACTCCAACGAACCTACCTTTCCCGTCTCCTCAAACAAAAGGATATTCAGCTCGAACCAACCACAAATTCATAACAGAGGAGTTCTCTCGTAGGGTTACTGTCGCAGATGCAGGTCAACACCGTAGCACAAACGACTATATCCTCATCCTCACACCGTCGCGACCGTGGCAACCGGCACCGTAAAGAAAAACTGACTGCCTTCTCCAACCTCACTCTGCACCCAGATCTTTCCTCCGTGGAGCTCCACAAGGCTTTTGGAAATGGCGAGACCTAATCCCGATCCTCTAGCTTCCACTACCACTGACTCGCCACGATAAAACCGTTCAAAAATATGAGGAATTTCATTTACCGGGATCCCACAACCGGAATCCCTCACACACACCTCAACCATTTGATCATCTCGTATACGCCCTCCGACTTGGACATCCGTTCCCGGCTTTGAGAACTTCATCGCGTTGTTGATCAAATTCGTGAGCACTTGATCGAGTTTATCTCGATCTCCCAGGATGGTTGGGAGAGGTGCACTTACATCGAAGGCCAGATTCAGAGATATTTGCCTTGCGACTGGTTGCATGACTTCAACAACTTCATGGGCAAGCTCTTCCACGGATAGGGGAGCACAACTGAGCTGCATGACTCCAGCATCAATTTTTGAGAGATCAAGCAGATCATTACTCATTCGTGTCAGCCGTTCAAGGTTCCGCTTCACACGCGATAAATAAAAGGATTGACGTTCATTGAGGGTGCCGGTGAGACCATCGAGCATATTGTCGACTAACCCCTTCATGGATGTCATGGGCGTGCGCAGTTCATGTGAGGCAATCGAGACAAACATGGACTTGAGACGATCATGCTCACGAAGACGTTCATTCGCTTGCTGCAAGGCCTCGGTCCGTTCCTGAACCCGGTCTTCAAGCGTTTGATTGAATTGCCCAAGCGCTTGATAGGCACGAGCATTATCAATAGCCACCGCCACATGATTGGCGATGGTTATTAACACATCCAGATCTTCCTGTGTGCACGGTACGTCTCCTCCTCGGTCGGCCCCAAGATACCCGAAAATCCGCTCTTGGCTTTTCAGAGGCGCAACCATGAAGGACGTCACTCCAATTTTTCGGCAAGCTCTTAAGACTGGAGGGTGTAAACGATCAGCCACAGTCTCAATATCCTGGACCAGGACAGGATTTCCACGAAGAACAAGATCAGCACTCATGCTCCGATCGTCGCGAATCGGAATCTGAATTCCTTTCACATCGGCTTCCAGCTCTTCTGGCACACCCGTCACTTGCGAGACCACACCTAGATGCTCCTCCGGTTTGTAAAAAATCAAGACCATCCTCTCAAACCCTAAGTTGTCAACAAGGAGTTTGAGCACGGTGGTCAGCAATCGATCGACATCTAGGGTCGATGCGATCGCAGCCCCCGTCTGATTCAGTGTTGAAAGTTGTGAAACCTGCTTGGTAATCGTTTCGACATATGCCGAGATTGCCTGTTCTCGCTGCTTCAAGGAGACAGTCATCTGATTGATACTGGTGGTGAGTTGCCCAACTTCGTCTCGAGTACGAGCTTTGACTGAGTGGGACAAATCTCCCGCAGCAATATGCTTCGCCACCCCTGCTAATTTTCGTAATGGCCGGATGATTTGGTTAGCCAGCATGACTGTCAAGGCAATGCCGACAATCATGATAAAAAGTGCCATGATCAGAACATTCCAGATCATCGTATCAACGGTTTTTATCATCAATGATTGTGTCAATCCCACATGGATGACGCCATAGACCTCAGATTGTTGCCTGGGCTCTGGCATCGAAAAAGACGATTCTTGATCTTCTAATGACAAGGGGCCAAATTGGGCTTCAGGACTTGTTTGGCGCCTGACTGGAAGTGCAAAATCATACAGTGATTCCCTCATCCTTCCCGATTCGGCCAGCCCTGATCCCGCATTCATACGACTGGTTAAACCGCTTTTTTGTTTATTAGACACGGTGAATACCGTGACAATCGGTTGATCGCCAGGTGCCGAGAGAGCCGCGGTTGTCAAAGACGGGCTTGGAAACAACGGATGGCCCAGAGCTCGTTTGCCAGGGTGTGCTACATCTAAGCGTCCCTTGGACTGTTCAACTAATCGCTCCCCTGTTGGCCCTGTCACAACCACATAAACGACTTCATCGACCGAGAGGGCGCCTTCAGCAACCTGCTGGAGAGAGACCGTATCTTGCGTAATAAGACCATACCGACCGTTATGAACAAGATTTTTGATCAGGGTTGCTCCGGTTTTCCGTAACGCTTTCTCCATTGATGAGACCTGTTGATCGACAAAATACCAGCTTAAACCTGAACAGACACCAATGATGATCAAACTAATAAACAGGACGAGTTTGGTTCGAAGACTACTGAAGAATGTTCCTGGGGAAGGAGGAGTGCCCATAATCCCATTCGCGCTTGTTTCATAGAATCAATACATTTTATGAAACCTGGTCAATATATTCGGTGCAACCGTGATGCCTAAAAAGTTTGCCGTTTTCAAGTTAATGGCCAATCGCAAGGGTTCAGGGGACAGAACAACCCCCGGCGTAAATTTTTGTCCAGCGAGAAATTTTTCGGCTAAACGTGCAGCTTGTTTTCCAACATCCTCATAATTGAAATGCACGCTGAGCAACGCCCCCTTACGGACAAGATCAGAAGAAAAACCAATGACAGGAATATTGGCCTCGAGAGTGGTCCGCAAGAGAAAGTCAAAAGACTCTGGAGTCACGACGGTACTATCCGGAAGTAACCACAACGCATCAATGTTATGAACGATGGCACGAAGAGAGGCGGGCACGTCTTTTTCAGACGACACCATCCGGGCAATCAATTTCATCCCGAGCGCGTTCGCTTTGGACGCCGCCTTCTGTACAATCCTCCCGGTTTTCTGGGAATTGTAAATAACCCCCACGCGTTTGACCGTTGGCACCACATCCTGCAGGGATTGAATTTGGTCTTCGAAGGGGATCTCTAAAGCAATTCCAGCCATATGTGATTTCGTGAGATTGTATTTCGCAGGGTCTAACACCATACAAAAAATACTTGGAACAGTTGGCAGTCCCTGCCGAACAACAAGTGCCGCCTTTAAGCCCACGGCAACGATAATGTCTGCCTGTAACGATCGAACTTTTTCAACAATCGGCTCTCCATGCGTTAAATCCCCATGGAGCGAAAGCCGTTCGACATGCCGCACCGTCGGCGAGATATTTTTTAGGAAGGCTTTGACAGTTTGATCATAGGACGTAATATCTGAGGACTGAACAATGACAACCGTTTTGGCAAAGACTGAAGGCGTAAAGACGCTCCAGTGGCATCCAAGAAAAACGAGAAGAAAAACCAGGAGGGAAGGACTCCCTTTCCAAAACAGCCAATAATTGATGTTCAACAGGTCATGAATACGTGATCTCGGAGCAAAAAATGAAAAAATCCAATCCTGATTAAAGCTTCTAGGTACATTCTTTCGACTCTCTTGAAGTAGGGAATCCAATGTCTTTACTCCATGACGGTTCCGTGAATCGGATTTTTACTCTACCCATTCTACATGGTCCCTCATACTTGTACATACCATCGTGCTACCGGAACAAGTCCTGAACCATGTGACCTCCGAACGCTTCGCCATCAATTCAACCGATGAATCTGGACAGACATCGATGGCTTTCATGCATAATGTCTGACCATTCAGTTTTTCATAGATTCCCTCATTGTCCTATCCCATCTCTCACCTCCATCTAGACTTTAACTAATGAGAGAATTATGAGACCAAGTCAGTCGTACAGAATTGCGCTGTCAGACGGCGGATTGATCTCACCTCGTCACTCTCAGTCACCACTCGTGTTCCCCATTGGGGCTGCCACCCGCAATTAATACATCGAATATCATTTTTTGTCGTGAGATCAACAACTTGAGCCGTCAACAATCCTCGACATTTCGGGCACCGTCTAGCAACAGGGGATTGAAGACCATGCAACTTCACATTAGCGGTCCATGTCGTTTGGGCCTCGGTAACGGGCAGGACACCCGGAATTGACCGAGTTCGACGTTTTCGCGGTAAAGATGATTTAGATAAAGACTTTTTTTTCATCGAATGTTCTCCTTCTTTCAAGACTATTGAGGGATCCCGGGACTCAAGCTTTCACAAATCAATGAGGAACTGTGCCCCGATGGGAAGAAAAAGCAAGGCTGATGCCGAAGCTGTTTTCTCAAGAAAGCGGATGAAAGAGAACGTTTCTTATAGGGTTTTCATGATCCCGAAACACCGTATCTCGACCTCTTTGTTCTCAACGAATCTGATTAGATACACTTGTTATCTAAACAGATACACATCAAGCTCCTGGCCATGAACAGAGAGGAATTACGATTTCAATGTCAAGAGATCAATCGAAAGATAAGAGAAGATGACTATCTGAGAAAAAAGAAAAGCTGAGAGATCAGCTCGAAAGGAACATGTTAATGTGAACAAGAGACTTGGAAAAGCTTTCGATCTTCAAGTCGAAGTGCGGTCAGAGTTCGTCCCCAGACACATCCACTATCAAGACCAAGGAGCTTGTCATGAATATACAAACCCAACGCTGACCAATGACCAAAAATGAGGACTTCATCACTAATGGATCGCCCAGGGGCTTGAAACCAGGGGACCAATCCCATCGCAGCTTGATCAGGCGAACCTTTGAAGGAAAAGTCCGGCGCACCATCGGCTGAGCACATCCGTAACCGCGTTAACACATTCGTTGAAAAACTCAACCGATCATGATACGACAGCTTTTTGGACCAGACGAGATGAGCTTGGCGAAAATAGAGGAAAGGCAGCAACGCAACAAAATTCTTACTTCGCAATGCAGCTTCCACCTCACGTGCCAAGGTCACAGCCTGCGTTGCAGTCCATTGAGGCAAGAGCCCAGCGTGCATCATTAAATACCCATTTTCCAAATGTATCATCGGACGAAAGCGCAACCAAGTGAGCAGCTCATCACAATCCGGTGCAGACAGAACATCTGACAAGGTATCCTTATGATGTAACTTAGCGACACCAGCCCATATCGCAAGCAAATGCAAATCATGATTGCCCAGCACCGTGACCGCTGCCGGCCCAAGGTCTTTAATAAAACGAAGTACAGCAAGCGAGTCAGGGCCACGATTAACCAAATCTCCAACCAGCCACAGTCGATCGCAAGTGGCATCAAACTTGATTCGCTTCACTAGCTTGCGTAAGGCTTTAAAGCATCCTTGAATATCACCAATCACGTACGTGGCCATCACATCTCACCAAATCAATATTTGCAATAAAGATGATAACAACGTAGCGTGATACGAGCGAGGAAACAAGCCCCTGAGAAGGAATGAGGAGTGAGAAATTCTTGATGTTTGACAACATCTTTGTCTTTCAACCGTCTCCCTGGAACGAACAGCAATGGGCACACATCAGCGGCCTTCCACTCGAAGAGGTGTGGCTGACCGTTGATTCAGACATACGCCTGTTTAGTTGGTTCCTCGATGCAGGACCACAACAGCCGGTGCTCTTGTGGTGTCATGGCAATGCTGGAAACATCAGCCACCGCCTTTCAAACATTTCGGAACTCCATCGACGTGGAATTTCTGTTATGATTTTTGATTATCGAGGATATGGAAAAAGCACGGGAACTCCAACAGAAAATGGATTCTATCAAGACGCCCTGACGGCTTATGACTTCCTACACACACACAAAAAAGTCAATCCTAAACGCCTCGTGATCTTTGGACGTTCATTAGGGACATCTGTTGCTGGCGAAGTCGTCCGTCAACGTTCCGCTGCCGGACTGATTTTGGAAGGGGCCTTTCCCTCTCTTCAATCGATGGCCGATCATCACTATTTCGGAATACCGTCTCACTGGTTTCTGAATTCACAATTTAATCTAA
>BQIX01000025.1 GCA_021604145.1 Nitrospirales bacterium | reverse complement strand
GTAGACCCGCTCCCAGGAACGGTCAGGATATTCGCCGAGAGGATTTCCGACTTCAATGACTGGCTGTAACGCCGTTAAGGCCAGCGCCTTATCGGCCAGTGCGACTGCAGCCACAGTCCCTGCAGAAACTTTCAAGAATTGACGTCTAGAAAGAAACATTAAAAGACCTCCTTTTTTAAAAAACTCATTACGGATAGACATATTGAAAAATAGTTCCGTAATAGGACTTCGGACCGGTACCTGCCTTGCACCTCCTTTCTAATCAACCCAATTCCACCACCAAAAAAAACACTGATCGCAAGTGTCACCACTTTTATCCATATCCTTGACTAGCAAACTTTAGTCCAAACATCCTGTCTGGCCTTATTTCCTTTAACCAATTGAAATTTATAAATTAATTTACGTTCATGCTTGTTATGGAACACTATTGAAACCACGAAGAACATCGCGAATACCTCGCGAAACATTGAAATCTCAATGTCACATGTTTTTAGATTTCGTTTTCGGTCAGTCGCTTTTTAGAGCAAATTACGGAAAACCCACATTCAGCGGAATGGAATACCAAGAACCCAACGGTTCAAAACAAGACTCATACATGGAACCAAATACGACTTCCGGTTGGTCTAATTAAAAATAGGAAAGGAAAAGTGGACGAAAGGGGTGGATACGGGATATTTTTTTTGCGAAAAGGGCATCTAGAGGGAACGAAGGGCTCGATAACACAATTCAGGTACTCACAGCCGCCCTGAATGCTTGAGGTACAAGGTTCATGAGTAAAAAGCTGCCATATCTCAGCTTGGTTGAGAGTCCCGGTCATTCCTTGCCCCAACCCCACTTCAGACCCTGATGGACATCTCCCCCACTACACCATTGGTGGTGATCTGCTACCCTCAGGGCTCCTTATACTACCCGCAGGAATGTTCCTTCGTTTCACATTCACAATCAGATCGCGATGGATGATGTCCCGATTTCTCCTACATCCAAGCCGAAAAAATTTCCCTAGGACGATCGTTGAAGACGCAATGTGGAGCAATCTCCACCCCTCCACCGAAAACCTCTACCCCAAATTAAGGGGTGTCCGGCATTTCATGCACATTCTGCCGACCCACTGAAGATTGGCATTCAAAATTCGCAGAAGGAGTCCCCTGGGGCCCAACTGTCACCTCACGATTCAAATAGATTTTTGGCCCGCCATGTGAGATGGATAAAAGGGACGTTCCAGGGGAGAGGGAAGAAACTCAATGAGGGCTAGGGAAATACGGTCTAATCGACAAAATCCCATTCGGCAAATAAATTCTATCCTGAGAATTCTGTCGAGGGAGGGTGAGAAAGTGTGTTTCAGGAAGAAAGTGAATTATTAAGGCAGGCATTCACTGAAATAAGATACTAAAATTTTAGAAACTGGAAAGACACATCACCGCGAATAATTGAAAAACCTTCCATAGATGTTCTCATGAAATAACTATGAGGCCAGTTGAGGCACAGGAAAAGTCGAGGTTTTTTGCAACAGGTTTAATGTCTCGATAATTCTCTCAGGTCGTCCCCAATCACTCCAAAGAACGCCTTGTAATTCAATGGTAGCCAGGTGTGAACCAATACTTTCCAGGAAATTTTTTGAAAAATTTCTCTTCGGCATCGCCTGATATATTCTCTCTAACGTCAAAGACTCTTGGGGCAACCCGATGGCTCTTCTCAGTTGATGGAAGAGTTCCATCATATCCGGACTCCATTGTTCACCCAAGCTCCACAGCCGGCTTCCATACGCCGTGACGATCATGGTATTCCAAATTCCCCCATCCTGACTTAAAGCCTGAACTTTTTTTTGATCAGGTTTTTCGATAAATTCTTCCACCGTTCGCACAGGAAATTCCCTTATTCCTGGCAACGATGGACCCGGACGGATCCAGCCATACTCCCCTTCCGGAGAATTAGGAGTCGCGCCCAGAAGGATAATTCGATCTTTCAACCTGGTGACCGCTGAAACCGTCTCTTTTATCATTTTCGTAAATTGCGCCTGAGGAGCAATAAAGTGGTCCGAGGGGTAAATGGTCACAATGGCCTGAGGGTCCCAATGATTAATATAGGCCAACGCCAGGAAAATTCCGGCCGCCGTGTCACAGTTCCTGGGTTGAATAACGATGCGCCCTTTCGAGTGAGCCTCCATCTGCTGAAAAATTTCCTGGTTATGTGATTTATCGATAATCGTCACCTTTTGTTCAGAAGGGCCGGCTTGATCAGCTCGATCCCAGGTATGCTGTAACATCGACCGCTCCCCGACAAAGGCACAATATTGCTTGGGCTTGGGATATCCCAACCAACTTTGAATAAACGGCTTCATTCGTTGACCATCTCCCCCGGCCAAGATGATCGCCCATTGACTTCCGTCCGTACGTCTTTGATCATTCATGAGGGTTCCCCTTTCAGGTTATGGGCAGGACCAATAATCGAACCTAAACACGACTCTCGAAATGTATGTGGAAGTAGAAAAACAATTCATGGTGCTCGATTGGTCTGAGGAAGTGCGTGGCTTCCATGTCCAAAAGAAGGGGAATCTGCATATTGTTTCAAAGAATGACGAATTTTGCGAATCATACAATTTGTATTGCAAATATTCGGGGGTCAACGTTTTCAAAATGTTTGCCTGAGCTTTTGCCTGGCCTTCGGCTCGGATTCGCAGACTTTACGCCTCCCCCTCCGCTCGGATCATCAAAGAATCTCCTTCGCCCTTGGCGCGCCTTCTCGCAATTTCCGCGTCTCTGATCGCGATAATTAGTTCAAATTCTTTTTGTTCTTTTTCCTGTTCCTTGGCCTGTTTTCGTTCAATCGCCTCCAACACCACTTTGGGCCAATCAATATCAGCCAGGGCGATACTCTGAATCTCAAGATGCCGACCTTTTAATTTTTCCTCCAGGACTCCATGGACCTTATGGGCAATTTCCGTACTCTTTTCGGGTACACTCACCATGGCATACCCTGAAACCATACTCCGGACCGCCGCAAGAAACTCAGGCCGTACAACCTTGGAATACCAATCAGGACCGACCTCTTGCGCTAAAAAATAAATTTCTTCCGGTATGGGACGGATGATAATGGCGCTCTTCACATTCACCTGCAAATCATCCGAACTCAAGGCATCCACTTCTTCAGTAAAGCTTCCCCACTGAACCGAATAAACATAAATATCATTCCAGAATGCTCGCCAGTAAAATCCATTCTGAAGTGGCTCATTCGTCAGACCTTCAGATAATGGGTACCATCGCAGACCTCGTTCTCCCGGCTTCACCGACACCCCACAACCCACGGACATCAGGACGCCAACTAGGACCAAACATTCTAAAATCCAATGAAGAGATTTCATTTTGGTCTCCTTAAAACCTGACACTAAAAACTTCCTCTACGTTTCTTTTAACGAGTTTCAATACCCGGAGAGTGAGATCTGCCTACTTCAGCATGCCGGATAGCTAATCGCTCTCGATTTTGAGCTTCTTTTTCATAGAAATTTTCCAACAATTTGGCGCTTGTGGCTCATTCCGAATCAGGGCCAAAAAGTTGCGCATATCGTTCAGCCTTAATCTTCAAGTCTTCGGCTTTTTGTTTCATGAGAGCGGCCTGCCGGCGATACTGGTTGGCAATGAGCCGTTGATCTTGAGAAGGGTCAAAACTATTGAGATCGAGGGGGAGTGTCTGGCCCCTGGCATTCCAGGCTGACCAATAGTTCTAATAGCAAGATCCCTTGAATACGCGTTGATAATGACCGCCTCATGAAAGACTCTCCTCAGGCGCACAGGTCTGGTTGATCTTTTCTTCTCGTCCTCTACCATCGTAGTTTCCAAGGAAGAGGTTTCATGAAATTCTCCTTACCATCCCCCATCCCTGATACTTACCGGACTTCAAGACTTACAGAGTGAAAATGTGCCTTGCCCAATTCAGCATGCAGAATGGCTCACCGTTTGTGTTCCAGCAATTCCTTTGCACAATATTTTTTCAAAAACTTGGCATTTGTGAACCATTCGAGCCGGGGCCAAAAAGTCGCGCATATCGTTTGGCCTTAAAATCCATATCTTGTGTTTTTTCACCATAAAAACCGCTTACCAATCATACCGGTCGACCATGGGCTGTGGATCTGGAGAGGGTCGAATCATGATGATTGAGAAGATGACTGGTCCCATGACATCCCACTTTGACCAATTCCTATTAACAGGACTGTTTGAAAGCCGGCAGGTAAAAATCGAGTCATGAGTAGCCTTTCCATCCCAAGCTCCTGAATGTTCTTTTCCTCTTATCATCCTGTTTCCTGGACTTTTCTTAAGTTCAACCCTTGGAAAACCATTCAAAGGTACACCGATTTTTTTCATTCCACTATATGATTGATTGCCAAATTCTCAAATCACGGGCAGCCTTTTTCTAAATTTCATCCGGTGTGTCTTTGATCCTTATACCTATTCCTGAGTGATCATCCATACAGGTGTTGACGCTCCCTGACAGATATTTCTTTCTTGGTCACATAATCCAACCTCCATTACCAACTCAGACCATTATGTAGGTAGCTCCCTAATTATCAAGATCCATACCAGATGCTTAAAGGGTGAGGCAGGCACAATAAAGATTAAACAGTAAGGATTTAACGAAATAACGCGTATCTCATCCTTTCCGTACCCATGCAATTTGTGCGATACCACACAATTTGCCTCGTTCATATTCGCTCCAAACAGAGGCAAGTTGGGAAGTATGTCAAATCATGTCATGTGTGTTTTCATTGAGCCCTTGTAGGTAATGAGTGTCTTTATAGTGGGAAGACGGCACTCGAACGAAATATAGGGATAATGTGGGTGGTAGGTAATCACTATCTCTACCCAAAGAGGCGAGACTTCCACATTTGTGGTGTGTGTGGGAGAGTTCCCCGGGAAGTCTGTCCGCAGTGCGTCAGATGCGGGGCGATATCCCTCAACCCCGGCTCCTCATTGCTGCTCAAAATGAGCAATTAAACACAGACAAGACGACTGCTCGAAGAAAAGGTCTCAACCGTTTGGGCGAATGGTGCGTGCGGAAGAGCATGTGAGCACGCCCAGGCGGCAAGTACGCCGCTGGCGGACTTTTTCAATACTCCCTTCCCAGGAAAGTTGGCATTCCAGCATATCTGTTTTTCTCCAGGATGTTACCCCTGAATATCCCCTATAAGAACGTTGCGCACGGGCAAGAATTCGGCTGTTCAAAAACAGAAAGAAGGAAAGGAATCAGCTCAAAAGTTTCCGGTTTTCAGAAACAAGACCAATCCGCTAACCTCTGTGATGATCTCTTCAAGGTATTTGTCATGAAGGATGTTGAAGACGAAGTGAAGGAATGATGACTTCTTCTCCTAAGAGTCCCAATCCAAAGTGGGGGTTGTCTTGAATTTCATGAACACTGCGGCGCCCTACGGGTGATTGATATTCAAAATTCACTGAAATGGTCCCATTCGGTTCAATCGTCACTTCACGGTTTAAGTATTTCTTCATTCCGGCATGCCAGACCGATAACGTATAGGTTCCAGGTGGAACGTCGGATATCTCAAACCGGCCATCCTCTGTTGTAATCGCATAATAGGGATTATCAACCACCACTCCCCAAGAAAACATATAGGGATGAAATCCGCATTGCATCACAAAAATATTCCGATCCTTCTGCAAATGAACTTTTTCGATCAATGGCTTGCCGGGCAAATGATCATGCCTGTTGACCAAATCTAATACTTTATGAAATGGATTCATTGGAAGAGGGCGATTAAACAAGACCCTCGCACCACGATCACGAGCAGTCTCGTATCCCTGAATATCATGTTCCACTGGATCCATATTAATGACCGTCAGTTCATCCTGATCCCTTAACACATTGACAAATGGGAGAAAATCACAATCCTTCGCTTCAATGGTCACTTCTGGCAACTCAAACGCTTTCCCTTTTTCAATCCCCTTGAGCATCACTATCGCGTCCTTCAACGAGCCCTGAGATCCGAGTATGAAATCTTCAACAATGCGCCATCCGGTTCCGGTTGAAATTCGCCCACAAAAAACCGGATCTGGAATCGTCACCAGATTAAAGGCCATGGCTTTAGGCATCCCTCCAGCTAAAGTCACCTGCCCACGAATTGTGCCCCCCTGTGTGACCTGGCTTTCTTCATAGGCCCACACGGGGGTGGCCCACATTCCCAGGACACCCAAAGTCACCCCAATCATTTGTACCACCGTGCTTTTCATTTATTCCTCCGCCAGTATAAAATTCAAAAAATGTCTCACCATCTAGCCTTATGGGGTTCTGCTCAGCACGGGGAAGCCGTGAATCGGCTTCCCCGTTCCCAAACTCATCAACTAAAAATGATGCCGGTTCATTTTAGTTCGACGGGTTTAATATGGACCACTTGTTCGTGTGGCAACGTGGCTTCTTTCACGCCAAGAGCCCCATCATCCAATGACAGGATTCGTTGATCACTCCCTGGTAGGACCCGTAAATATCCCCATTGCCCTGATTGGGCATACGGCAACCGCTGGTTGCTCCAGACGTAATCCCCGGTGCGTTGATAGGGTCCGCCGGCGGCTTGAATGAAGGCATCCAACGCTTCTGACCCCGAAAACTCCACGACATTGATTTGATCGGCTCCTCGCATGAATGGTTCGATGGGCCATTCATGACTTTCAACCCCGAACATCCCATTTTGTTCATTGCTGGCACCGAAGACATGAATGCGAACAGGGTCACCGGCATGGGCCTCGATGATCGGCGTGATGGGGTCTTCGGGGTTTTCCTCAGAACAGGGCTGGAATATCCTATCCAACGTACATCCCTGCTCCTCACGGAACAAATACGGTTCCGCTCGATAATTCACCCCGACCAGCCCAGCCACGTTTTGCACGTAAGGCATAAAGCTCGTACCGATGATGTTGTCCTCGTCCTGGAAGAACAAGGCCGCATCCCGATAATTCGGTCGGTCTTCGTATCCCGTCACCGTCCTGTCCACGATCACGTCGGCAATCCAACTGTTCTTATTGGATATATCCGCACCGGTTTTGGGATCACGATACGTCGCGCCCTTCGGCCCGATAATGATCGCACCGTAAAGCCCGTTCCGAGGATTATGCATGACATTGCCCCAGTCCCATACCAACGAGGCAATCTCTCCTAAAAATGGGTCGGCGTAATAGGTGTACGTCCGGCTCTCTCCAGGCGCAACCGTTTGATCACCTGGGTTCTGCCCGACGTTGGCCCCCAACGAATCCTTAGGATCGAAGGTGAGGGAAAGCGCGGAGAACGAGGCGCGGCTTTCCTTCATTTGATTCATCAGTTGAATCTTAAGACAGTCGCCTACATTGGCTCTCAGAGTCAGCGGCATTGGTTGAATTCCACTGGCCGTCTTTGCGACATCTTCTTCAAGCACATATATTTTTCCCGCCGGATTCTGGAGAAGAATATTCCGTTCGAAATCAACCTCTACGGCTTCGGGTGCCTTCGTGTTGAAATTCATGGAAGGAAAATCCATCGCCACAACATTAAATGATTTGACCGGTGCTTCGGCAGGACAGACCGGACCGGGATCTGGAATTTCATTACGACCGGAATAACCGGCCGGCAGCTTTTGAAGATCAGGCACCTCCTTATCCAATACCCGCAGAATACCCCAGGCTCCTTCCGAGAACTTTGAAGAACGTCCGTTAAAATGGATGTAGTCACCAGGCTGGAGCCGTGGCCCGCCTGCCTGCGGAACCACGAGATCGTATCGCTCTGCGATACCAATGTGGATGGAATTTTTACGGTTGGCATCACCGGCATACCGTTCGGTTAGAAAGGTATGTCCTGACAATGTCCACACCATTGATTCATTTGTCATGGTCTCCAACAGCCGGAACACAACCGTATCGCCGAGATACGCCCTGACCATTGGCGTATAGGGATCCCCATGAACGTTGCTATTGAAAATGTTCGAAAAATCCGGGTTTGCCTTGAGTCTAGCCGCGATCGGTTCGGCCCGGAAGTTAAAACTGCCACCGGTGGTGTGGGTTCCTCCGTTGAGGAACGGCATCGGTGTCATGGGAATCTGTTCGGGCATGGGAAATGAGATCGTCTTTCCCGCTTCCAGCGCGACTTCAATCGGCTGGCCCGGAGGATTACCTGCAGTGACGATGTTGACGGAATGCGGCACACTGTCGTTCAACTGCACCATCAGTTCACGGAAACTCCCATTCACCCCATACCCGACCGGCTCCGTCGTCCGGATATCGGCAACAGGTCCACTTCGGATCGGTTCGCCGGTTTTGGGATCGTGATAGGTTGAGCCCCAGGGTTCAACAATCATCGTTCCGAAACCTCCGTGTCCCCAAGTGACACGGCCGACCGCATGGTCATGCCAGAACACGGTGCCCACATCCGCATCCGCCCAGAATCGTTGCCTTACGAATTCCACGGTCACGATATCATCCACCGGATGATCATGCTCTAACGGCCGATACAGAATTATTTGATTTCCATCTATGGCTTTAATCCGCCCGATCTCATTGTCTTTCACGTTATCGGCACCGATTAAAATCTCGTTCTTCGGATGGTACTGCGCGGCATTTTTCACCGTGATGGTCAAGTCACCCTTCTTGCCAGGCTTCGTAAAGACCGTATTCATCGGCAGTGGCAAGCCCTTGTCAGTCGTCTTCTCCATCATCGTAAACGGTCGCACCGATTGCTCATACGAAAAACCGGTAATCACACCATCCGACGATTGATTGTCGAATTGCATGAAATGCCAATGGGTGTTGATCTTCGACGCATGCATGTTGAAATTGTCATCATCAACCCATTCGCTTGTCAGCATCCAGTCGACACAGTCGTATACGTTAGATCTCACGACCAGCGGATGTCTCTTATCATTATTTTTTCGAACCTCTTCCTCCTCTTCGTGCAGAACATAAATCGTCCCATCCGGATCGATGATTGCCGGTTGATCCCCTTGTTTATCTGCCACCATCATGGGGGTCTTAATGAAATGCACGTTAAACTTTTTTGAACCCGCATTGGCCGGACACAGGCTCCATCGCCCGTTTTCTCCAGGCTTTGCCGGATAGGAACTCATCTGACCATCATCATCCAAATGGATCATTTCGAGCCAAGGAGAAGGATTGTGATTTTGAGAGAATGGCACCCGTTTCCCAAAATGCGGCCTCAAGTGTGGCCATGCGATCTTGCCGGTGGTGGGCTCGAACAGAATCGGCAATCGCTCGGCGGGAGCCGGAGATTGGTATCGAGGATTGGGAATAGTGCTTTCCCGTTCGGTCAATGCCCGATTTCCGCTCCAAATCCAGTCCAACACCGTCGCATCATAGGAGAGGATCTGCTCCCTTTCATCATCTTTGTGACCGGGCTTGCCCTGAGGGGGCAGCTGCATTTCCACCCAGTCCTTCACCGTGACGACAGCCGGATTGGCTTTCCAATCCGTTGTCCCCTTCTCGATAATTTTAAACTCTTTGCCGAACCAATCCACTTTCTTGTCGATAAGCTGGTCCGAAGTGACACCGGCCTTAATCCGTCCCTTTCGGTCCGGCAATTCACGAAGGTCCGGCATCGTATCGTTGTGAACTTCTCCCTGCTGGATGGTATTGTACACCCGCCAATAGCCCCACATACCGGCGATGTAGTGATGGGCTACATGACAGTGAAACAGAAAGTCCCCAGCCAGTTGCTGGCAGAGCCCAGATCCACATTCCGTTTCCAGGTCAACGGCCTCGGACGGCCCGATCACTTCTACGTCGACACGGTCTGTCTTCGTCCTGACGACCGGGTACTTCACCGGTCCGTTTTTTGCGGTATGCCACAGGGGCATTTCGTCGATCGCACGCGGACTTCTGGGCCAGCGGATAGATCCACCATGAGGATGATGGGAATGGAAAACCTCCGATCCCCCATGCACCAGCCGGAACTTCGCCGGATCGCCCAAATAACTGCGCGGCACAGTGGTGGCCGGATCACCAAAGGTATAGGCGCTGTAGGCCATTGACTCGTCCTCGAATCCGAAATATTCATGCTGCGTTTGCATGTTGTCCACACCAAACGGTTCGCTTCGGTAGTTCAGCGCCCGCGCGACGGGCCGATACACATCGGTGACTGGATCCCGCTGCGGAATAAAGTCACCATGCTTATTGACCGGACGGAAGGCTTCATCACCGACTTCATGATAAATGAGGACGAACTCGCGAAAATCCGGGCCGGTGCCGTTTTTGATGATCGCCTGCCAACCACTAGTCATCGGCGTCGGTTCCCCTGCACCAAGCGGATCCAGATACGTCGAACCCTTTGGTTCCACCACAAAAGTGCCCATCAGGCCCATCACCGTCAATTCACGATCATTGCTGTAACTATGAAACTGCCGTCCCCCTTCCTGCATGGCGGGTGGGATGTACCACTCCATGTCGATGCTTTGGCCTTCCATCGCGATGGCATCGGGGTTTGTAGTTGTCGCCGGTTGGCCCGTTGTGCTCACCATCATACTTGATCCGCCGATCTGCAGACTCACCCCTTCTCCGGTTATCAACTGATTGCGAAGAGTGAACCTCACGCAATCGCCCTGATTACCACGGATCACCAATGGCTGAATCCAGTTATTCTGCAAGCCGGTCTCAACTGCGCCGGGGTCATACCCTTCCTTCTCACGGGCCGCGGCATTCGCCGCTTCTTCCTCCCGTACCTTCTCCAGATTTTCGGTGAGGACGTACATGTAGCCGACATAGTAGTCGAGCCATCTATTCAACGTGATTTCCACATCGATGGCCGTAATATCGTAGTGCTTTTCGGGCACACCAGCCGGACATAGTCCAGCCTGACCCGAGACGGGTTCAATTTCATTGTCCGAAGCCAGAAGATAGTCTGCCGGACCGGCTCCATATTGATGGAGCATCGTGGCGGTGTCATAGGCCCCACTTCCCTCAATCAACTTCAAATCGGCCTGCATTTGATGGCCCATTTTCGACATTAACCGTTCATGCTGCCGATCCACCTTCGCCGCACGATCAGGATTCCCCTCTATCGAATCCTCTACAATCGTCTGCCCTTTCAACCTCTCTACCCAATGATTGGTCTTTCCTGACGCTGCCGCCACGTTTTGACCGGCATGGGAATCCGTTTCATCCTGAATCCCTTCTCCCGCCTGTCCCATGGTACTCATCATGAGCACCATCCCTGCACATGCGACCAAGACCTTCACTTCCTCATACACTTTCTTCCCTGACAACATAAAACATCCCCTCCTCATAAATAATCGATGCCACCCCTTTAAGTAATTACGATCTCCGGGAATATGAACCGCTTATATAGTTAAAACATTTCTCTTCTCTGAGTTATTTCTTCTTTGAATGATGGCAATCCCTTTCCGTACTTTTTCCATAGGCAAATAGCGAGCCGCCATGTGCTTCGACAAGGCAAACCAACTATCTATCGAAAATTGGCCTTAATATCACGGTCTCTTTGGATACATAAAAAATAACCGGCGGGAATGCCACGAAAGGTCGCTGAAACCCACCACGATTCCACCACCACTTTTCGCGGGAAAAATTGCTCCTGTAATGCCCAACGATTAAGGAGCCCGTTTAATTAAAGATTTCTTAAGAATACAGAAAGGATTTTCAGGATGAGGACAACGCACGTCCGGTTGACCGGCGGGGACGGAACTAAGGCCCTCACTATGCAAGCAGGGGAATGGGTGGTCTCAAGCCTTCAGCAGATATAACTGAAAGATTGTGGATGGAAGGGGGAACGCATTTGTCCCCCACATGGAGTAGCAGGCAATGTCATACGCTGATAGACGCAGTGCGTCCCGATACATGGAATTTCTGAACCGACACGACTCCACTCCCTATGCCGGTCCAGGCCGATCCTGTTTCAGAACAAGGTTCTCCCTGATAATTTCTTGGGCCAAGGATTCTGCATCAGTGAGTTCGTTGGCATAGATGTTCGTCTCATATTCTTGAGTAGAAGTCTTTGCCAGCGAAACACCCAATGGGTGACCAGGCTCGCTGACGTTAATATAGGTTTTGGTCGACAATCCCGGACGGACGGGGTGCTCCAGGATTTCTTCTTTCAAAAAAGAGACACGCACAGGCACCCGTTCCACGATATGAATGAAATTGCCGGTCGCATTTTCAGGAGGCAACAGAGCGAATACGCTGCCGGTGCCGGGCACCAACCCTTCGACCGTCCCATGGTAGGTGTGGTGCTTCCCGTATACATCCACATTAATCAGTGCCGACTGACCGGGACGGACCTGCTGCATTTCGGTTTCCCGCAAATTCACTTCCACCCACAGATGATCCAAAGGCACGATCGTCATCAATGGAACACCCGGATGAACCTGGTCTCCGACCTGGGCCTTTCGCTTCGCCACATGGCCCGAAGCCGGTGCCCGAATACGCTGCCGGATGTATTCGAGATAGGCGGTGATGAATTCATGCTTGGCGGCCTCTACGGCAGGATGATGGATGATATTCACGCCTCCCACCTCCGCGGTGATGGATTGGTATTCTTCCCGGATTTCCATAACCTCGGCTTGTAGTGCCCGCATTTTGTCCAGGGCATTCTGGAAGATTTGCTCAGATATGGCCCCGCTCGGGAGCGCCTCACGGAAACGGACCACATCATGGCGTATTAAGTCGAGTCGAGCCATCCTGGAGGTGAATTTTTGCTGGATCTGCCGCCTCTGGGCAAACAATGACGCGATTCTGCGCACCTCTCCTCCCAGTAAGCCCCGCGTCCGGCCCAAATTGGCCTGAGCCTGATGCTCATCGAGACGAATAAGGAGATCTCCTTTTTCCACATACTGGGTTTCCTCCACGAGAACCTGGGTGATAATGCCTGTTGCCTGTGCCTCCAATGTGACAAGGTTGCCGGCTATAAAGGCGTTATCGGTCCATACCCAAAAACGGGCGTAGTACCACCAGTAACCGCCGTAAGCCAATGTAGCTGCCACCAGTATCAGGGCAACCAACGCCAGACGGCGGTTACGTCGCCGAAGAATTTCCTTGGGGCGAATTTTTACGGTAGGGGCGTCCATTATTTCATTCCATTGTCTGAGATGGTTCTCGAACGATGGGATATCCCCCACCCAGGGCTTCGATCAAACCCACCATCGAAACGAGTTGATCAGATTCCAGGGCCTTCAAGGCGAACTCCTGATCCAATACCGCGTGATGCTGTTTTAACACCTCACGGCGATCTTCAAGGCCGGTGCGAAAGCGGACTTCAACAAGGTGCCAATCACCACTCACCGACGTCAGCAGACGACGGTGCGCCTCAAGCATCGAGCGAGTCTCATGCCAAACACTCAGACTGTCGGCAACTTCCCGCATGGCCTCCAGCAACGTGTCGTTATAGAGTTCCACTGCCGAATCATATTCTCTCCGTTGTGCTTCTAGTTCTCCACGAAGACGACCGCCTTCAAACCAGGGAAGCCGCAGACCCGGTCCTCCCCCATAAGCGAGACTGGACGATGAAAACAGAAGATTTCCCAAAGAACCGGCCCCACTCGCTAGAGTCAAGGCTCTGAAGCCCACGAACCCATTCAAGTCGATAGTGGGAAGGAATCGAGTTTTCGCCACCTTGATTAGCTTGGCTGCAGCTTGGGCGCGATATTTAGCAGCAGCGAGATCCGGGCGGTGCGCCAACAGCCCTATCGGCAACTCCGGCGGCAAGGGAATTCGCCGGGGCATAATCACGCTATCCCTGAACACATGCTCTCCCCAATCAGGGCCATGACCGCTCAGCCTGACCAGCAAATATTGTTGAAAGTCCAACTGCTCCCGGGTACCGGCTGCGCGCTTATTCGCCGCCTCTAATTCCGCAGTGGCCCGCATGATCGAATTACCGTCATCCAGGCCTGACCGAAACCGGATCTTCGCCAGATTCAGGAGATTGCGTCGAATTTCCACCATGGCCTCAACCACCTCAAGCTGCTGGCGCAACGCGACCCTGCGGAAGTAGGCACGGGCAATCCCCGCAGTCAACCGCAACCGCACCTCCGCCCATTCTGCCTTATGAGCCAATTCCCTGCTCATCGCGGATTCCATCATGGCGCGATTCTTCCCCCAGAAATCTAGCTCCCAGCGAAAGCTCAATGGATGGATAAGGCCGTAAGTAATATCAATCCCGGCCACCTCAGGATTGAGGGCGGCAAATAAGCCGTGCTCAGAGACA
The DNA here is from genome assembly GCA_021604145.1 of Nitrospirales bacterium. GTDB lineage: Bacteria > Nitrospirota > Nitrospiria > Nitrospirales > UBA8639 > JAGQKC01. The sequence goes on along the minus strand of BQIX01000025.1, from coordinate 5,242 downwards.
CGCTCTGCGGTCAGCTCGGCGTCCGCCTCCAGAAACGGCAGCAGCCTCGCCCCTTCGACGCGGACAAGGGCATGCGCCTCGTGAAGACGGGCGTATGCGACCTTGAGGCCGGGGTTATCCTTGAGAGCCGCATCAATCAGCGAATCGAGCTCAGGACTGCCGAACTCCTGCCACCAGCGGTCCTCGGGCCATTGCGGGATTGGATCCTCCGGTTCGTGGTGGGTCGCATGGGAAAGTGTCTCCTCCATGGAATCCGGTTCTAAGAATTCGGCCGATTCCTCGCCGGGAGGAATCCAGGCGCAACCGGCGCAGAGGAGCAAGCCGCACAGACTGAACGCAAAATACCGATGGCCCTTCAGAGCGGCCAGAACGCTCATGCCTGCTCCTCCATAAGTGCTTCAGCCTCCATTTCCAGCGACTCTTCTTCCTGGCTTTGAAACCAAGGCAATTGGGTGGGATAGGCCAACCAGACGAGGGCCGCCAAACCCACAAACATGTAGCTGGCCAGGAGAAACGCATCGCTCATGGCCAGAATTCCGGCATACTGCCTCACAAGCGCCAGAAGCTTGCCATTCACCATGGCAGATTCGAGTCCGGCGCCCTCTAGCTTGCCAGAGAATCCTCCCAACACGTCGAAGGACGCAAATTGCCTTCCCCCAAAATGATTCGCCAAATGAAGCTGATGGAATGGAAGACGTCGGAAATGCACAATCTCCTGGTACGTAATACCTAACGCCCCGGCGGCGATGCGCAAAATATTTGTTGTCTCTGCGGCGCGTATCACCTGGACGCCGGATAATCGATGCAGGATGAGCACAGTCATCGGGGTAAAAAATGATCCCAGGAAAAAACCTTCAAGCAGAATAGGCCAGAAAATCTGATCAAATGAGTGAGGATCGTCATACAGCCCTATCCAATACAGAGTCAAAGCAAATCCAAGAAAATTGAGGCTCGCGAGCATGCGAACGTCCGTCCGCTTGCAGAGCTCATGCATCACGACGATCATCGGAGCCGCCAACAACACCATCGGAAGGAGCGCCATACCGGCAAGAAGGGACGAATAGCCCATCAACAATTGAAGCTGGATAATCAGAAGCGTGAGGAGTCCTTGAATCGAAAAGAAGCCGACCACCAAACAGATCACCCCGATGGTAAAATTTCGGTCGGCAAATAACCGGAGATCCAACACCGGGTGGCGTTCACCGAGTTCCCAGATAATAAAACAAGGCAATGCCACGATGAGGACGATCAGGACACCACGGAGGAAGGGATAGTCAAACCAGTCAAAATCGTTCCCCATGTTCAGAAGAGTCTGCATGCTGCCCAACACGATGGCCAACAAAAAAAATCCCACGACGTCAAACCGGATAGGCTGGCGACGGAAGCCCCGACCATACAGCAAAGCCCCGAGCAGACCGACGACGACTAAGGAGACCACGACATCGGTATAAAAAAGATAACGCCACCACCCGAGATCATCTGCAAGCCACCCACCCACAGGAAGACCAATCGTAAACGGAGTAATAGTAATCAGGCCCCATAACGCTAACCCCAAGGACTTGAGCCGGTCCGGATACTCGCGGAGCATCATGTCTTGCGAGAGAAAAAGTGTGAGGCCGCCGGAGAACCCCTGGATAATGCGGGCATTGAGAAACTGCCAATGCGTCTGGCTGATGGCGCCAAGATATGAAGCCACGGCATACACAAGAAAAGCGCCAATAAACACACGATAATTACCGAACCGGTGAGCCAGGGCGCGGCCAACGGGAAGACCCAACGCCAGGGCGATCATGAAATCCGTCTGAGCCCAGGTCATGAAGCTCGGCAACACGCCTTCCAGATCGCCGGCCACATGAGGCAATAGCGCGACATAGGACCCGGCATTAAACATCACGAGAATATGACCAAGGCCAAGTGCAATGTTGAAAAGGATAAAGTGCCAACCTCGCAGGCGTTTGGGGAACATAGCCGGCATGGCTTACCTCGGCCTCACAGGCAGACATTGCCTCCCGGCTTAGCAGAGAGAGAAGCAGAGGCATGTTTGACGTTCTGAACCTGTTGAGGGGCTATGGAGGCTGAGCCATGCGCATAATACATTGCCAGGCGGGTGAAGAACATTCCGCCGACCGGAATGAGAAACATGTTCACCACCGCATGTTCAAATCCCTGCGAAAAGAACAGAACCGTCGGTCCCCAAATAGCAAACATTTTCCCAATGAAGGACGTGGTCGAATAGGCAAACACCACGGCTAATCCAACCATCCAATTGCACAGGATGGCTTTCGTACACACCGTCAGTAAACCCGCATCGCCGTGATGGGCATAATACGTTGCCTTCGCTTCCGCAATGGCAATCAGCTTCGTCCCGACTGCGGAGACGGGAGCGTCACCACCGGTGGTGAGCACGATGGCGAGCAACGCGGCATAGATGGTGCTGCCCAGGAGATTGCCCAAAAAGACCCATCCCCAATTGGCAAGGACTCGACGGATGCCCACGCGCTCTGTATGGTCATTGGCTGAGACCATCGTACAGGGAATCAGCGCAAAGCTCCCGGTGATAATTTCCATCCCGAGCAAGATCGCCAACGCGAGCCCAAACGGAAAGAGTAAGGCGCCGGCAATCCAAAATCCGGTTTCGACAGCCACGCTCACAGCCATACTGGTCGCCACACCAAGATACGCACCGGCCAGCATCCATCGAATTACTAAATTTTGAGGCGGTATATTCAACTTTAACGCAGCGCCGGCCAGCATGCTCTCGACCACACCGTAAGGTTTGACATAATCCATGAGGCTTCTCCCTTATAGAAGAATGACGTGAGGCGATCAGGCATTAAAGGCATCTCAGGGAGAACCCAGCAATCTTTATGCCCTTGTAAATTCCCTATCTAAAGATCGGGAAATCCCAAACCACATCGCTGCAGAAACCCTACACACATGGATCTATGAATATGACGTCGAGAAAAATTTCATCAAATTAAAATGGGTGCGCAGCCTCCTTATTTGAATTCCCAAATTCCGTCATGCTGATCAAAATGGTCCTCTGTTTTTTGGATTCCAATTTGAAATTCCGATGAGCGAATCGTTCCTGTGAACACTGTTTGTTTTTAAATGACTTGTCTATCAATGAGCGAATTAAAACTGAGCGCCCTGTTCGATATCGCTTCTTATGAAAAAACGTTCTTTGTTATTTTCTATATATTCAGGGTCATAAATGGGACGACACCACTCGAAAAAAATACGATCCATACAGGAGATGCAGACGTTTAAAAAGATGCCGTGAGTCCGGCTGATGGTGCCAAAAGGCGATGTCGCGATGAATACACTACAGACAGAAAGAAACCTTGCTATCGACCGAAACGCCCCACAAAAAAAAACAGGTTTTCCGCACTCATCACATTCCACATCAGAAATTTTCACACGGAAAGAAAATTATGCTTCTGAGGGGGAAAAACGAGGAAGAGCACAAGGAGGTGAAACTTATCCACCTCCTTGTGCTCTCAAGGACCTGCCTCCCGATGTGTTTGAAGAACCCTACGCTTTATGCATTTCCCTGAACCACCTGTCTTGATGGTGAAAATGTTTTGAGGCGCGCTTTACCCGCTTTGGGTCTGGTTTCGCTAACACGATTTTCCATAATCAGAGAATCGACAATCTCTCCACAGTTATAGCATTGCCAGGCCGTGGACCATAATTGCCCCGATTCATTCAGATGATCCCCGATAGTTAACCAATGCATAAGGCCAGCACAACGTTGACAATTCATAAATATATTCCTTGTTTTACGGCTTCTTCCCCTTTTACAGGGGGAGGACCGGATGGCGATATTGCAGAAGCATCATCTCAACACATTAAAATTTTCGCCAGCCAGTCCCCAGCCCTAACTACGTATTAATGGTTCTCTTTGTCTTTCACGATACATGACAATCTTGGAACCTACAGCCAGTTCACCCGCTCCGCCGGGCGGATGTAAATCGGCTCTTCCACTTGCTGCCGCACCGCTTCCTTGCCCGATTTGTTGAACCCCAACACCGTGTCGTTGTACATCTCAAACTTCCGCCCATGGATTTGGGTTTCAAACACTTTCGGCCCCGGAATCACGTCATACCGGAAGATGATCTGTTGGCTCGCCCGCCACAACTGCAGCACCGCCAACAACTCCCGGCTCGGCACCAGATATTTCTCAATCGCATTATCCACCCCCGGCCCGAACATCTGCCGGATGTAGCCGCGCGGCGCCTGCCGCGGGGGAATGTAAAACCCGTTCGGTTCCGTGCCCCATTGCGGATACAACGGCAACGCCACTTGTTCCACCCGGATGGCATAGTACAACGGATTCCAGCGATCTTCCGCCCAGAGCCCGTCATCGCCTACTTTGACGAGCCCTTGCAGCCGGATTTTGCCCACGCACGCCGCCATACACCGCGTCTCCATCGGCTCGCCCCCCGTTAAGGGGTCTTTGCCTTCCACCCGCGGATAGCACGCAATACACTTCTCACTCACCCGCGTCGTGCCCCGGTACATCGGCTTTTTAAACGGGCATTGCTCCACACACTTCTTGTACCCCCGACACCGGTTCTGGTCGATCAACACAATCCCGTCTTCCGGCCGCTTGTAGATGGCCTTCCGCGGACACGCCGCCAGACACCCCGGATACGTACAGTGGTTACAGATGCGTTGCAGATAGAAGAAGTACGTCTCATGCTCCGGCAAGCTGCTGCCTTGCATTTTCCACGGCTCTTCTTTCGTGAACCCCGTCTTATCCACCCCTTCCACGATCGCCCGCATCGAGGTGGCCGTATCTTCATAAATATTCACAAACCGCCATTCCTGGTCCGTCGGGATGTAGCCAATGGCCGCCTGCCCGATCTTGGCGCCCGCGTCAAAGATCGTCATCCCTTCAAACACCCCATACGGCGCATGGTGTTTGCGGCCCACCCGCACGTTCCACACCTGCCCGCCCGGATTGACCTGCTCAATCAACTGCGTGATCTTCACATCGTAGAACTGCGGATAGCCCCCGTACGGTTTTGTTTCCACGTTGTTCCACCACATGTATTCCTGCCCTTTGCTGAACAGCCACGTCGACTTGTCCGCCATCGAGCAGGTTTGACACGCCAAACACCGGTTGATGTTAAAGACAAACGCAAACTGCCATTTCGGATGCCGCTCCTCATACGGATACAGCATCTTTCGTCCTAACTGCCAGTTATACACTTCAGGCATTGTCGTCCTCCGTTTC
>BQIX01000024.1 GCA_021604145.1 Nitrospirales bacterium | reverse complement strand
GACGGAACATAACCGCACCCGTTCATAGAGAAACAGAATGTACATTCAACAATCCTTAAAGGAGGAAGTCAGTCATGAAAAGTAAGATGAATCTTAATCTCGTTGCCGTGTCGGTTTTTATGGGTTTCATGTTCATTATGGTAAGTGTTGGACAAGCAGACAGCGTTAGCGAGGGACATCGGAAAGTCTCTGGTGTGGTGGCCACGATAAAAGGTGACATCGTGACAGTGAAAACCTCTTCAGGAAATGTGCCTCTTAATCAGAAAAACGCCAAGCGACATGGTCATGCAGAATATAAGGTTGGCGATGAAGTAACCCTCGTCATGGACGAGAACAACACGGTCATCGAGGCTCACCTCAAGGGTGAAGAAGGTCATCATCACTTCTATACCGGAAAATTAGTCTATATGGGGAAAATGGATAAACATATTAAGTTACAAACAGCTGAAGGTGAAAAAACCTTTCCTCTTGGACGATTAGAAATCAAAACCAAAAATATTGAAGAAGGATCGGTGGTTACGGTTGAAGTCAATGAGGGCGGCACGGTCATCGATCTCCATCGTGGAGAGCATGAAGAGGGGAAACACTAAAAAAGCTAATAGTGTTATTCAGCGACTGAAACGATAAAATTTGTACTATCCGTGACTATCTTGATCCCCTCGATCTCCTATCCAATTGGTGGGCAGATCGAGGGGATTTTTATTTTAATTTGGGGCATCGTAGAGAAGATGACACAGACGAATATCGAGTATCGTTCAGAACATGCATAGATCGCAGATAGCTTGTAACACTCGAATCTATTTCATCACTATCTGACAGATCGGGAACTCGCGATGGATCAGGCAAGAACCCACATTAAAAGTCTCTTGATGCAGTGGCTGAACGCTCAAATTCCAGAGTACTCAACCCTGGCGTATACGGCCATCGTTTTCCTGTGGATCACCATCATTTCCTTGGCTATTCACTTGATTTTGCACCGGGTGGTCTTGAAATGGGTGGAAAGGCGCGCCATGAGTGCTCGACAGGTCTGGCGCCAGATACTGTTTGAGAGCAAGCTGTATAACCGGCTTGCTCTCACGCTGCAAGGAGCCATTTTTCATATTCAGGCAGGGCTCTGGCTTCGCCCCGAATCAGTCTTATTGCCGATTGTTGAAACGGCATCTGATTTTTGGATCATGCTGTACGGCCTGTTGTCGTTCTTTTCTTTGCTTGATGCCTTCCTGCGTATATCTCAACAAAAGCCAGCCATGAACGCCTTCCCGCTACGGGGGGTTATTCAGAGTATCAAACTTATTGCCGCGGTACTCATTGTCCTACTCGTCATCTCCATTCTCATGGGCAAATCGCCGTTGATTCTGCTAAGCGGCCTAGGAGCGATTTCAGCCGTGATGATGCTGGTGTTCAAAGATCCTATCCTTGGACTCGTGGCCGGGATTCAGCTATCGGTCAACGATATGCTGAGGGTGGGAGATTGGCTGGAAATGCTCCCATACGGTGCGGATGGCGATGTGATCGACATCGGCCTTACCACCGTGAAGGTCCGTAACTGGGACAAGACAATCACCACCATTCCCACCTATGCGTTAATCGCCAATTCTTTCAAGAACTGGCGTGGTATGTCTGAGTCTGGTGGTCGTCGCATCAAGCGCAGCCTTTTGCTGGATATCAGTAGCGTGCGATTCTTGACTGAAGAAGACATCCAACGGCTGCGCAAGGCACAGTTACTGGCCCCATACCTAGATGAAAAATTCCATGAGATTCGTCGTGCTAACGATGAATTAACCTCAGATTTGTCGTCATTGGTGAATGGCCGGCGACTGACTAACCTTGGAACGTTTCGAGCATACTTAGCTATCTATCTGAAAGCCCATCCTCGAATTCATCAGCAATTGACCCTGATGGTGCGTCAGCTAGACCCCAGTGCTCACGGCCTCCCACTGCAGATCTACGCCTTTACCAACACGACCAATTGGAGTGACTATGAAGGCATTCAGGCTGATATCTTTGACCATATCTTCGCCGTCTTGCCTGAGTTCGATCTGCGTGCGTACGAGGCTCCTTCCGGTTATGATATGCGTTCTCTCGGACCGCAGTTGGACAGACCATTCGATCCGCTGAGTCATGGTGTTACGAGAGAGGTCATGGATTCATAGAGCCTGCCTTTTCAAATGGCTGAAAAGGGACGTTAGCCATAAATGATCCTCCGTTTCTCTGCTAAATTTTTCTTTAAGGCATCATGTCAAGCGAGATAGTATGCTTCTCTTGCGCATGTCTCATTATACGGTTGAGAATTTCTGGTACAGTGGGGGACCTTCTATCAACGCGCGTTCATGATGCGTCGTAGACGTATGATAGAGCAGTCAGGCACTCAAAGAGACAGGCGACTTGGTGCGCCAGATTCCGCTACGTTTTCTTTTTGGACGATCATGCTGGAAATTTCAATATAAGGGAAGTTGAGAGTCTGTGTGAAATGGGGTAGGTGAACGATGGAACAAGTAGAAGCCCTACAGCCTGCGATCTTGCTGCTATTTGTTGGCATCATAGCCATTATTTTGATGCGGTCGTTAGGTATGAGTCCCATTGTCGGCTACCTTCTGGCCGGTATGATCATTGGTCCCCATGCGTTCGGACTCATTCAAGAAAGCGGGACCACTCATTTGCTTGCGGAACTGGGTGTCGTATTTCTTCTCTTTGACATTGGACTGCATTTTTCACTGAGGCATATCTGGGACTCCCGACGAGATATTCTTGGTCTCGGACCCTTGCAGATGATCCTGTGTACGGCTGTGTTGGCGATGATCTTGGCCATGGTCAGTGATCTCACAACGGAATATGCGATCATTGTTGGCGCGGCCCTCGCGCTCTCCTCGACTGCTGTGGCGGTTCAAACACTCAGCGAATATGATCAATCACGCTGCCCTGTCGGTCAGTCAGCAATCGCTGTTCTCATTCTTCAGGACATCTGCGCCATTTTCTTACTTATCCTGGCTGGGTCCTTAGGTGGCCAGGATTCGTCGCTTGGAGGGGCCTTGGCCGGCGCAGCCGTGAAGAGTGTTGTCGCATTCATGACCGCCATAGCGCTAGGTCGATTTGTGATTAGTCCAATTTTCTCCTATCTCTCGAAGAGTAAACGTGAAGAAATCTTTACAGCCTTTGCTCTTCTGATCGTTCTTGCCATGGCCGGGGCCACAGGGGCGGTTGGACTTTCACTGACCCTTGGAGCATTTTTAGGCGGCATGATTATTTCGGAAACGCCGTACAGGCATCTTGTGCAAACAGAGATGAAGCCGTTTCGGGGACTGCTCTTAGGATTTTTCTTTATCACGGTGGGGATGTCCTTGGAAACGACTATACTTGTTGAGAATTGGAGGACCGTGCTGTTGGTGTTATTCATCTTAATCGTGACGAAGACACTAATCGTGCAAGTATCGGCATGGCTTATGGGAACTCAGCCAAGGACCGCCATTCAGCTCGGGTTTTTGCTCTCACAAGGCAGTGAATTCGCCTTTGTTTTGCTTGCGGTTCCTGCCGTCATGTTGGAGGTGGGCACTGAATTTTCTGCAATTCTTATCATGGCGATTGCCATAAGTATGGTGCTGACGCCACCGCTCGTTGCCCTTGGGCACTGGGCTGCAGAGCGCATGGCCCAGAAAGATTTGACGAAGGTGTTAGCTCAAGGCGCGAAGGAATCTAAAGGGCCGGCACAAGTGATTATTCTTGGCATGACTGAGGAAGGACGTCGGGTCGTTGATGCACTTGAGACCCATGGCATTTCCTATCGAGCGTTTGATTTCGATCATCAACGGTTTGTCAATGCTCGTATCGATGGATATCCGGTGGCGTTTGGGGACTTAGCCGATTTACGATTAGCGGAGACGATCCAAATTGCGCAAGCGCGGACCTTAGTGATTACGGTGGCTCGGTATGAAATCTCAAAGGACCTCACTCCAATCGTTCAGATGCGCTATCCGAATTTGTTACGCTTTGTTGCGGTTGGAACGGATGAAGATCGCAAGAAATTCGAACCGCTTGGCATGAGGGCTATTGTGTCCCGAAGTTTTCCAAAGGGAATCGATTTAGCTGAAGCGGTGTTGCATGAATATAACGTGCCAGGTGACAAAATTTCACAATGGATCTCTCGTCAACAGGAACAGGTCCTTGATGCGATGGCTCAAGCTGAGGTGGTCAGTCTGTCCACATGAGCATGACAAAATACGGCAGATCAACAAGAGCTGACACGGATGCCATGAAGATCAGTGGAGGCTCTGTGTTTGGTTTCACCCTTGGTTGTCGAATGAGACAAACGAACGGCAGTTGCCTGGATTGACCAAACGGCGATTGCCGAAGGTTTGTCAGAAGATCAAACCTTTTCTATCTCATGGCATAGGTAGCTCTTCCGATCGAAGACTATGCTCAGGTGAGTACTTCGACTCGTACAAAACGGTTGTTGGGAAACAGGAAGACAAAAACGATATTCATGAAAACTCGATGGGATGTATGGTCATTCTCGGAGGCGGTTTTGCCGGATTGGCCTGTGCGAAATGATTGGAAACATTATGGGGGAAAAGGCTGACAACTAGTCATGTTGGTCTAGGCTGTAAGCTATTTTCTCTTCCAGTCTTTTTAACCAAAAGTCATTGTATCAGGTGTCGGAAACGCGGATAGGTTTAGCTTCCTAACTTCCTACCTCGGTTTGCTCGATATAGAGGAATGGGAACACAAAAGAGTTTGGGTCCACACAGGAAACAACAGAAAGAGTGTGTAGATACCTAACGTCAACTCTAAAGATTCCTCGACAATACCCCTCAGTACGTCACGGTACGGGTCGGAGGATTGACGAAACATTGGAAGATACACGGCTTTGTCTATCAGCATGGTGGTGACCAGTAACATAAGCCAGAGGGACACATCACGAGTCCATTGCGTACCAGATTGATAGGCTGCCCAAAAGATTTTCCAGCTTTGAGGAGGAAATACAAAGACGGTCCAGCTTATCAACGTCATGCCAAGACACAAAACGAGAAGGCGTTCATGGAAGGGAATGGATGGATTCCAGTATAGGGCTAATTTATCGAGGTTCCAGCCCAATAGCCAAATGTGGCCATCCAGTTCTCGAAAACCTAATAAGAAGAAGAATATAAAACCACTGATCCATTCTCGTTTATGATTTGGGGCCTGCACAGTGGAAGCAACACACCAAACCGATGCCATGAACCAAATGCCAGCACTGATGCGTTCGATTAAATCCCATTCTTGAGTGTACGCATGCGTGATCTCGGGATTCTGAAATTCAAGGAATCCCGGAACACTCACACCGAAGAACAGAATGAATACTGTGGCAATACGTGACACGGCTCTCCTGACAGTCAAAGGATCGTACAGCTATTGCTATGGATTCAAAATGATGGGAACCTATGTGTTAAGAAGCTGAGGCCTCCTGCATTAAAGAGAATCAGTGAGACATACAAAGCCAAACCTGCAAGCAAGAATGCCCCAACTCCAAATTGCCATTCCCTGGCAGTGTTGTGATATTGCAAGAAAAAATGAGTGAGAAAGGAGAGCAACCCAAACAGCCCGACACTCAAAAAGCCCATTGCGAGATAAAAGCAGACAAGCCCCCATCCGGTTATCCGCGGAACAGCGTAAGAGGGGTCGAGCAGCCAGGATATGAAAAAAGTTGGCAAGCCAATGGAAAAAAGAAATATGAAGCCGTAGACGGGCGGAGGAGCGGCAGGTTGAAATTCAATCCTTTTCATGTTGGTACGAATCGGTGAAGACGCTCGATTTTTTATTATGTCTTGAAAGTTTTTCTGACACAACTCGTGTCTTCACCATGTTCCCTGCCTGGGTATCTAGTCAAATCCGTTGTTTGAATCATGCAAAGGAGAAGGCTTTCGATTTCTCATATAATTGTAAGCAGATTGAAAAACCTCTTGCATTTATCAAAAAAGTAAACGTCCTTTACGGAAAATATTCGAGGAGGTCAGGTTGGCTCATTAGCCGATTTGATGCCAATCAGGCTAAGTGAGGATCTATGAAAAATCGGTGGGATGTGGTCATTCTCGGAGGTGGGTTTGCTGGATTGGCGTGTGCCAAGCGATTAGAGAGATTATGGAAGGCAGAGGTCGCCCATCGAGTTCTGTTAATTAACGCTGAGAATTATTTCGTCTTCCAGCCATTTTTGCCAGAAGTCATTGGAGCGAGTATTGAACCTCGCCATGTGACGAATCCCATTCGTTTTGTCCTCCGGCATTGTACGCTGATGCGGGCAGAAGTGAGGAAGATCGATCTCAAGGATCGACAAGTTGAAGTTGATTCAACCGACGGGCTTGATGTCAAACGCATTGACGCTCAGCAATTAGTCTTAGCTCTTGGGAGCAGTACCGACCTTCGCGCGGTTCCGGGGATGATGGAGCATGCGCTCTTTTTAAAAACATTGGCTGATGCCTTATCCCTTCGTGAGCACATTGTTCGTCGTCTTGAGGAAGCGAGTGTGGAGTCAAGTGGGGAAATCCGAAAGCGCCTTCTCCATTTTGTCATTGTCGGTGGCGGGTATAGCGGGGTCGAAACCGCTGGAGAGATCTTGGATCTTCTGCACGACGCCAGGCGGTTTTATCGAACTTTGGAGCCCACGGAGCTACGAGTGACCTTAGTGCATTCTGGATCTCATTTGCTCCCGGAACTCGGTGCAGAACTTGGCGGATTTACCCAGCGCACGCTCGAAGAGCGTGGAATGAACGTGTTAATGAATCAGCGTGTGATGTCTGTGAGCAGTGACTATCTTCGACTGAAAGATGGATCGCGTCTCGAAAGCCAAAACGTCATTTGCACGATTGGCAATGCGCCGAATCCTGTGCTTGCCGAACTGGAGGGCGAATATGAAAAAGGCAAGCTCCTCACGGATGAATGGTTGCGAGTCAAAGGATATACGAATGTCTGGGCCATTGGAGATGGAGCAGCGAATCCTGATGGATATGGGAATCGTTGCGCGCCTACGGCGCAATTTGCGACGCCGCTGGGAACGCAAGCCGCCAATAACCTTGTGGCGACGTTGACTCAAAGCACTCTGGAGCCCTTTCGCTTCAAAATGCTTGGCCAGATGGCCACGATTGGTCATCACAAAGGCGTCTGCTCGATCTTTGGGATGCGTTTCAGCGGTTTTTTCGCTTGGTGGCTGACGCGAACCGTGCACCTTCTTAAACTACCGGGATTTGACCGAAAGCTTCGTGTGGTGACCGATTGGACCTTTGAGCTGTTTTTCCCTCCGGATCTGAATTATTGGGATCTGCGAAAAACCCAAAAAATAGCGCGAGTGCATCTTGAACCTGGTGATGTGGTCTTTCATCAGGGTGAGCGTGGGAAGGCATTTTATATCGTGGAAGAAGGGATACTTGAGGCCACGAGATGTGATGACGATGGAGAAATATTGTGGAAGGACGAGGTCAGTCAAGGTGAGCACTTTGGAGAAGGGTCACTTCTGCATGGTCTCGTACGTCGGGTTACGGTGACGGCGAAAACTTCCGCGACGTTACTGGTGTTCGCGTCTAAGGAGTTTAAACTCTTCGTCGATCTGTTTCAGTCACTACGACAATTGCTGAATGATAGTGCGATGCGGGGACCTCTGGAAGAGGTCCTGAACCCCACTGTTTGGTCAGAAGAGCTCCTCAATTGTCCGGTCCAAGACCTGATGCACTCCACGATCGTCACGCTTTCGGCGTCTGCGACCATTGCTGAGGCCATTCAGAAATTAGGGGAAAGTTCTCAGAACATCCTCCTGCTTGTTGACACTGACGGGAAGTTAGTGAGCTTGGTAACTGAGTCTGATTTACATCGCGCTGTAGGCAATCGTCGAAAGTTTTCTGAAGGAGTGAGAAGTATTACTTCCATAGAAATGGTCTCACTCGAGTCAACCCACGTGGTCCGTGATGCCTTGCGTCTGTTCTATCTGAAAGAAGTGAAGCAGGCACCTGTCTTGGATGTCGATGGTTGTCCTGTGGGCCTGTTGAGTTACCTCGATGTGGCGTTGGCCAGAATAAAGCGTGATTCGGGAGATGCCCAAAAAAGTCTTACAGAAATCCAGGGAAGTCCTTGATTTGATCGGTGTGCCTGATTTTCTCGCTTACTTATAAGGTAAAACGATTTCTGCCTATCCTTTCTTAGTGTCGTTCCTTCATCATTTGTCGATATACCGTCACTCCTTTTTTCGACACACCATTCTTCACCTCTCTTCTGCACCTATAAAATTTTAAATTAATCAAATAGTTATAAGTCATTCTGGTGCCCTCATGACTTGGTACGGCATATGCGATGTTTAATGACAAGTAAGAAAATAATGATCGTAGCAATTAGTTACATCGTCACAACACGTACATAAAAAGGAGGGTGAATCATGAAAGCATTTTTTCAAACAGATGATCGGTGGTCCGGGTTAATTTTGCGAGTCATGTTGGCTCTTGTCATATTCCCGCATGGTGTACAAAAACTTTTGGGATGGTTCGGGGGAAACGGGTTTGAGGGAACCATGGGATTTTTCACCCAGCAAATGGGGATGCCGTGGCTCATTGCATTTCTTGTGATTATTGGGGAATCATTGGGCGCCTTAGCCATCGCTCTTGGACTCTTTACCCGGTTTTCCGCCGCGAGCCTTGGAGTCATCATGCTTGGTGCTGTGGCCATGGTTCATTGGCCGCATGGGCTCTTTATGAATTGGTTTGGCCAGCAAGCGGGGGAGGGGTTTGAATTTCATTTACTTGTCATCGGTATGGCACTCGCATTGGTCGCCAATGGTGGCGGAAAGTGGTCGGTTGACCGTGTCATTGCCAGGTGGGTGTCAGCAAGATCCCCAGAAGAGATTCATGTTCCTCGACATGTTGCACCATCTGCAGTCTGAGACTCTCTAGGGAGAATGAGGATACGCTCTCATGTTGAAGATTACAGTGGACACAGTGGGAAACAAGATGAACGTCAAACTTGAGGGTAGACTTGCTGGCCTATGGGTCACAGAATTAGAGAAAAGTTGGAATGCCATCCGAGCCAAAAATGATACTGAGAGGGCTCGGGTGGATCTCCAGGGAGTCACGTATGTAGATGATTGTGGCAAGCAATTACTGCAACGAATGTATCAACAAGGCGGAACACTCATGGCCTCTGGGTGTATGACAAAAGCCATTGTCCAAGAAGTGACGGAAACGCGTAAATAGATCCAAGGTCAGAAATGATTTCATTTCATGTAAAAAGGAAATTGTGAGACGAGTCATGACTGACAGGGGATAGGTAGATGCTGTTTGTGAGAAGGAGGCTGAGTATGAAAGCACACTATTTAGGACACGTTGTGTTTTATGTGAAAAATTTGGAACAATCGCTCGAATTTTATCGGGATCGTTTGGGATTCCAAGAAGTTGGTCGCGCGTTTCAGGGGAGAGCTGCTGCCTTAACGTCAGGTCGGACTCATCATGAGTTGCTCCTCATCGAGGTTGGAGATGTCCCTGGTCCTCCTTCAGGTGTTCGGCGTGGTCTGTACCATATTGGGATTAAGATTGGGGATAGCTTGGATGAACTTCGTTCGGCTAAAGAAGATCTGGAGGAAGCAAAAATCACCATCTCCGGAATGAGCGATCACACGGTGAGTCAAAGCCTGTACCTTCATGATCCAGATGGAAATGAAGTCGAACTATATGTCGACAATAAAGAAATTGATTGGAAAAACAACCCAATGATGGTACTTTCCCCCATCAAGCCATTGGTGCTATGAAGTGAATGTGTTGATGCTTTGATCTGTCTTTTTGATAGGGAGAACAGCGATGAAGGAATTTCTATAGAGATGGAAATACGTAGCACATCCAACATGTCTTTCGTCTTGCTCTTGATGATTCTTCTGGGTCTAACGGCATGCCAACAAGAAGTTGAGACCGCGCCAGCGCCCCCACCGCCAGAAGTGAAGGTAATGAGCGTTGTTCCAAAGACCATACCGGATGAGGTGGAATTTATTGGTCAAACGGATTCATTTCGGCCTGTTGAGATTCGGTCTCAAGTCACCGGGATTATCAAGAAAGTATTTTTTACAGAAGGTCGTGATGTGAAAAAAGGCGATAAGCTGTATCTTATTGATCCTGTCCCTTTCAGGGCTGCGGCCGGGAGTGCAAAAGGTCAAGTGGGTCAAGCGATTGCTCGTTTGGCGCAGGCCCGTGCGGAATTGTCCCGCGTGAAGCCACTTCTTAAAGAACAGGCGGTGAGTCAAAAAGACGTGGATGATGCGATTGCCGAAGAGCTCGCGGCGGAATCCACTCTAGTGTCAGCGAAGGCCGATTTAGAAAAAGCTCGATTTGATCTGAAGAACACGCTCATTATTGCGCCAGTGTCAGGACGAATCGAGCGAAGTCAATTGTACGGAGGCCGACTCGTTTCAGCGCAAACAGACTTACTCACGAGTATCCGTCAAATGGACCCCATGTACGTCAACGTCAATGTTCCAGAAAGTTATATTCTGAGGCGACAACGCGAAATGTCGGAAGACCGTGTCCGGCGCCCCGACCTGTTTGAACTCAAAGGGGTCATGACCATGGCCGATGGGACCATATATCCGCATGAAGGCATGTTGGATTTTGCTGGAACGGGGTTTCGTTCCGAAACGGGTTCGCTTCAGTCACGTTTTGTGTTTCCTAATATTCGGCAGCGGTCGGTTCCGGGAGATCGGGATGATCGGCCGATTTATGCACTGTTTCCAGGTCAGTTTGTCAAAATTCGAGTCAAGGGTTATATGCGAACGAATGCCTTGTTAATTCCGCAACGCGCGGTTCAGCAGGGGCCTCAGGGTACGTTTGTGTACGTGGTCGATAAAGAGAATAAGGCGGAACTCCGTCCAGTCACGGCCAGTGCCTGGCATGGGAAAGACTGGTTGATCGAAGAGGGATTGAAAGCGGGAGAGCAGGTTGTCGTTGAAGGAATCCATCGTGTTCGACCTGGAGCTCAAGTCAATCCTATTCCATTTCAGAGTCCTGCGGACTCTTCTGTCCCACCACCTGTTGATGTAGGTCTTTCGGAGGAATCGTGAGTCCGCACTTTTTTATTGATCGTCCAATCTTTGCCTCCGTGTTGTCGATCATCATTGTGGTGATTGGACTTGTGTCATTACAGGCGTTGCCGGTTGCGCAGTTTCCCCAGATCACTCCACCAATGGTGCAAATCGAGGCGGACTATCCCGGGGCCAGTGCCGAAGTCGTCGCCGAGTCTGTCGCGCGTCCCATCGAAGTCCAGCTTCCAGGTATCGACAATCTTTTGTACTACGATTCCACGAGTACCAATGATGGTCATATGACGATGCGGCTGACATTTGAAATTGGAACGGATGTTGATATTGCGCAGGTGCAGACACAGAATCGGCAGCGGCTCGCGGAACCTCAACTGCCAGAAGAAGTCGTGCGTCAGGGTATTACCGTCAAGAAACGGTCTCCAGACCTACTGGCAGTGGTGGCGTTGAGTTCTAACGACCCCAACCACGACACCGTCTTTCTTTCCAACTATGCGTTGCTTCGTATTCTCGACAATGTCAAGCGATTGCCTGGTGTTGGTGATGCCTTAATTTTTGGCGGGCAAAATTATTCCATGCGTCTGATTCTCGACCCCGTCAGTATGGCGCAGCGCGATTTGACCCCGAGTGATATTGCTGCGGTGGTTCGAGAACAGAATCGAGATTTTCCTGCAGGTCGAATAGGCCGCGAGCCTTCTCCCAAGGGTACTGAGTTAACGATCCCGATTATCACACATGGTCGAATGAGTGATGTGAAGGAATTCGAAAACTTGATCGTTCGAGCCTATCCGGATGGGTCAATGGTGAGGTTGCGGGATGTGGCCACCGTTGAGTTAGGCGCACAGTCCTATGATCTCCAAGGACGCTGGAATGGGAAGCCCAATACCTTTCTCCTCACGTTTCTTTCTCCTGGAGCCAATGCGCTTGATACCATCGACCGGGTTCGGAGCGAGATGGATCGATTGGCGGAGAGTTTTCCCACTGGGGTGTCCTACGATATCCCCTATAACACCACCAAGTTTATTGAGGTGTCCATCAAGGAAGTCGTGAAGACACTTATCGAAGCAATGGTGCTGGTTATTTTGGTGGTGTTTCTGTTCCTGCAGAGTTGGCGTGCAACTCTTATCCCGGCTGTCGCCGTTCCAGTCTCCCTGATTGGAACATTTGCTGGCATGGCAGCCTTAGGTTTTTCCATCAATACCTTAACGCTTTTTGGCATGGTCTTGGCGATTGGAATTGTTGTTGATGACGCCATTATTGTCGTGGAGAATGTTGAACGTCTTATGACGAAAGGAGGGCTTTCCAGAAAAGATGCAGTCAAGCGAGCCATGACGGAAGTGACAGGACCGGTGATTGCCAGTGTGCTTGTCCTGGCTGCGGTGTTTGTGCCGGTAGGGTTCCTAGGGGGAATCACCGGGGAACTCTATAAACAGTTTGCGATTACAATCGCGCTCTCTGTGGCGATTTCTGGCCTTGTGGCTCTGACGCTGAGTCCTGCACTCTGCGCGCTCGTATTGAAACCGAGCCATGGCGAACCACGGGGCTTTTGGAAGGTGTTTAATCAATCCTTTGATTGGATGCAGACTCGCTATGTGGGTGCTGTTGGAGTGTTGGTGCAACGTACCGTGATGTCGCTGGCCATCTTTGTCATACTCTTGTTCACGTTATGGGGGCTTTTCTCGAGTATTCCTGGTGGTTTTCTTCCACCAGAAGATCAAGGCTATTTCATTACAATAGTCCAACTTCCGGATGGAGCATCACAAGAGCGAACGATTCGAGTTTTAGAAAAAGTCGAAGGGTACTTTAAATCGGTTCAGGCCGTACATTCGACAGATACCCTTGCTGGTCAAAATTTTATATTCCAGACTCGAGGGGCCAATCAGGCAACGATGTTTATTCCATTACATCATTGGGATGATCGAAAGAAAGAGGAAGATCAGGCTCCTGCTCTGATTGCCGCCGCGTTTCAAGAGTTTGCTAAAATTCCTGAAGCGCTGATCTTGGCATTCAATCCACCCTCAATCAGAGGAGTTGGGGCGACAGGTGGGTTTTCTCTGCAATTGCAAGATCCAAGCGGCGGCGATTTCGCCAAGTTTGCGGCTGTGGCTCAAGAATTTGTGACGAAGGCCGCTGAACATCCAGCGATCGCGGCGGCGAATACCAGTTTTCGTATTAGTGCCCCACGGCTGAACGCCAAGATAGACCGAGACCGGGCTAAAGCCTTGGGTGTGCCGATCTCTGAGGTTTTCGATACCATGCAGGCATATTTTGGTAATCTCTATATTAATGATTTTGTCAAGTTTGGTCGTGTGTATCGTGTCCAGACGGAAGCGTTAAAGGAGTACCGATCGAGTCCTGAAGATATCAGCAAGATGTATGTGCGTGCGCAGAATGGAGCAGGAAGCAGCATGATCCCATTAAATACGGTTGTCACCACCGAATTTACGACTGGGCCTGATCCCGTCACGCATTTTAACGGTTTCAATACGGCGTTGGTCTTGGGCGGGGCCGCGCCAGGCTATAGTTCTGATCAGGCGCTTGATGCTTTAGAAGAGGTCGCAAGCGAGATTTTAACTCCCCAGGGCTATTCGATTGATTGGAGTGGGATGTCCTTTCAGGAACGGCAAGCAGGAGGGAAATCTATTTTGGTGTTTGCCTTTGCGATGCTGATGGTCTTTTTAGTGTTGGCCGCGCTCTACGAAAGTTGGTCCATCCCATTCGCTGTTCTCTTGGCGGTTCCCTTCGGAATTTTGGGTGCATTGGCTGCTGTGTGGATGCTGGGCATGACCAATGATATCTACTTTCAGATCGGACTCGTTACGTTAATTGGGTTGGCGGCCAAGAATGCCATTTTGATCGTCGAGTTTGCTAATCAACAGTATGAAGAAGGCCATTCATTGGTGGATGCTGCACTTGAGGCGGCTCGTCTTCGATTCCGGCCTATTATCATGACGTCGATGGCTTTCATTCTAGGAGTGGTTCCTCTTGTCATCGCTTCCGGAGCAGGAGCGGCAAGTCGTAACTCGATCGGTACAGGAGTATTTGGAGGCATGTTGGCCGCGACGTTCCTTGCTATCTTTTTCGTCCCACTCTTTTTTGTTGTGATCATGAAATTTAAGAAAGATAAAAGAGATGTTCGGCAAGACCAATCTTCTCCGGTTGAACCAAAGCTTCAAGAACCAGAGAAAGCATAACATGCTGTTGCTCGCTGTTATCGTCCTTACGTTCTTCTCCGCATGTGCGGTGGGTCCGGACTATTCACGGCCTGAGCTTCAGGTGCCAGAGGATTTTCGCCAGTCGGAAACGTCGAGTTCGCTGGAATCATTGGCCAACCTACCATGGTGGGAACTCCTGAAAGATTCCACATTGCAGAAACTTGTTCAGACGTCGCTTGAGGAAAATAGGGACCTTCAACAGGCTGTGGCGAGTATTGAAGAATTTGAAGCTCGGCTCTATGCTGCACGAACTGATTTTGCGCCACAAGTGACCGGAAGTGCGAGATTCCCAGCTCTTGGCCGAACCGGAGGATTTCGTTTTCCTGGTGCTCCTGGAAATTTTAGTTATTCCCTACTAGGAGATTTAGCATGGGAGTTAGACGTGTGGGGTCGGATTCGGAGATCGACGGAAGCTGCCTTAGCCGATCTGTTGGCGCGGGAAGAAAATCGACGAGCCGTGGTCCTTGGCCTTGTGAGTGGTGTGGCCCAAGCCTATTTCGATGTCTTGCAGTTTGATATGCAGCTTGATATTGCGAGACGGACGCTTGAGTCCTGGGAGGAGTCTGTACGCATTGCTAGCGCGAGATTGAAACGAGGAGTGACCTCAAGGCTTGATGCGGATCAGTTTGAGGCTGAACGTGCCAATGCTGCTGCGCGGGTAGCGGAACTTGAACGATTAATGACGCAGAAAGAAAATGAGCTGAGTGTGTTGTTGGGGATGAATCCTAGCAAAATTAAAAGAGGAACCTTTTTGACGGATCAAGTCTTTCCGCCAGAAGTTCCCGCCGGGTTGCCGTCAGAGTTACTTCGCCGACGTCCCGATATTCTTCAGGCAGAACAAGAACTCGTTGCCGCAACAGCCAGAATCGGCGTGGCCAAGGCTGACCGGTTTCCAAAAGTGACTCTCACGGGGATCCTTGGTGTTGCGAGTCCACGTCTTTCAAACCTTTTTCAGTCGGAATCGAAGTTTGGTGCCGCCGGGTTTGATCTTGTCGGCCCACTCCTCAATGCTGAAGCACTCGGATTCCAACAAGATGTGGCCGAAGCTCAAGCGAGGCAAGCCCTTGCACAATACGAGCAGACTATTCTTGTTGCATTCAAAGAGGTGGAAGATGCGTTGATTGCTGTTCAGACCGCTCGTGTTCAGCGGCAGGCTCAGATTGAACAAGTGGAGGCCTTACGGTCGGCCTTACGTCTGGCTAGTCTCCGTTATCAAGGTGGTGTGACCAGTTATATTGATGTGCTCATTGCCAAACGAAGTCTCTTTGATGCGGAATTATCCCTTGCAGAAACGCATCGCCTTCACCTCGTCTCCATTGTGCAGCTGTACAAAGCTCTCGGTGGCGGGTGGTCGCCGTATCCAGACGCCGTCTCAGTGAAAGGGTAAGGACAGTTGAATATAGCTGAGGCGAATGTTGGGTCGGGGAAGTGTCTGTCGTGGAGTTCGTTGAACGAAGAGCCAGGATAGTCTGGTCATCCACATTTGTCGAAACGCTGTTGATGTAAGGATGTTGATCATAGCATGATACCCTTTTGTTTAATGATTATTCACAGTACCGAATCACACCGATGAGTATGCCTTCAAGCCGAAACTCGTCCTGAGGTTTCACCCAAATAGACGCCATTGTTGAATTCGCCGGTTGCAGCTCTACCTGATTGTCTCTTCGATAATATCTTTTGATTGTGGCTTCGTTGTTGAGAAGTGCGACAACGGTTTGACCGTTTCGTGCCGTTTCTTGCTTCCGGATAATCACTAAATCATTTGGCAAGATCCCGTCGTCTTTCATGGATTCCCCTTTCACGCGAAGCGCAAAAGTCTTTTCACTGGTCAACATGGCATGAGGAACTTCAACGAACTCTGTTTGCGGAATCGGTTCGATGGGAATTCCGGCTGCGACGATGCCAGCCATGGGAACCTGAAGCGGAGCACCGAGTTGTGCGAGCGCAACTTCAATCATGCCAGGAATGCGTCGATCACCACATTCATAGCGGGCAATCGTCGTACGGGTCGTTTGTAAGTGATCGGCCAGTTCTTGTTGCGTCAAGCCTAGATTCTTCCGTATTTTTTTGAGTGTTTCGGACTTCATGCAACCAATGGTTGCATTTTAAGGGAATCCTTGTCAAGTGGCACCGCAAGACATTGTCCTTAAATAGCTATTTCTGCAATTCCCCTCAAAAGAGGGATGGTTTTTCCCCTTGTGAACACTTTTAAATGGGATAAAGCTTGCCAGTGGCAGCTCATGAACCATGAACATGGTGTGTGTATGAAGTTTCCCGGTTATCCCATTAAATATATTCTGACGGCACTCCTGTTTATGATGTTCTGGGCTATGCCAACTTCACTCAGTGCGGAAATTTGGAGTTATGCCTGTGCTGAGTCGATGACCTTACTGAGTCAAGCACGAAAAGATGTGGTCCAGAAACATAATCGTGTGTACCAATCAAAGTTAACGTTGAAGCTGTTTCCTGATGGATTAGAAACCTGCCGAAAAGGAAACCGTGGATTTGCCGGTGGAACCATTCATTGTGTGAATCATCGATCCCATGGGGGTGTCGCCATCAAAGAAGTCATTCAAGCCCAACGGATGTTGACTCAGGCCACTCAAGACTTTGAACAACGTCTCAAGGATATGACCCAAGCCTGCTCTCTCCCTGAATAAATTCATCTTCTGGCAAATCCTCTCGTTATTTGCTGCCGTTTCCATTAATAGACATAGAGGTCTTGTCTCTGTACGTTCAATAAAGAGAACGACCTTTCAAGTCCGGATGCTTCTGCCTGAGTCTTGCTCTAGAAGACCTCATCGAGCAATTATTCGAATTCGCTATAGTCAGAAGTTCCTAATTTGTCTATTCTAGTGCAGTGGGATGTTGTGATTGCATCAGAATCTGGGATGGATGAAAATGCATGAGGCAGGCCATCGAAGAATTCACTGTGCAAAAATAATGATCTATTAATATCTCATTGTTTGTCCGTCATTTCTCAATGGTTTTTAGCAAGTTGTTGTTGTGGGTTTGTAAGGGAGTGACTGTGAGGGCGTGATGTTTTTAATGAAGAAAATTGTTGGACAAATGCTCTTACCGCTTCCGCTGTGTCTTGAGCTTATTGGTATTGGGCTTTTGTTGTTGTGGGTAACGAAGAAGAGATGGTTAGGAAAGGTATTGGTGAGTGTCGGGTTTGTGTTATTGACGGCATTGAGTACCGAAGCGATATCTGGGCGAATTCTCCAAACCCTTGAATCTCAATATGTTCCTCTGACGTCATCGCAAATTCAAACGTTGTCGGTTCCTTCGAAAGCATCAAAGTCTCCTCAGATTGTAGTACTTGCCGGTGGTTTGACAGGAGATCCGACGTTGCCCCTCCACCTCCAAATTTTGCATGCGTCTCGAGAACGTTTATTAGAAGGGATTCGTCTCTATCGTCTTTTACCAGGCAGCCAACTCATCCTGACTGGGGGGATTGGCTTTCAACCCGTTCCGGAAGCCACGGTGTTGAGCCGCGTGGCACAAACGTATGGGGTGAAGAAGTCTGACATTGTGTTAGAAGTTCAGTCTCGTGACACGAAAGATCATCCCCGTTTTGTTTCTGCCTTGGTGAAAGATGAACCGTTTATCTTGGTGACGTCTGCCTATCATATGCCGCGAGCCATGAAATTGTTTGCAAAATATAATTTGTTTCCCGTGCCGTCTCCTATTGGACATTGGAAGCCGGAGCGGACATTTTCCATTTGGTCTTGGATTCCAGGATCTTCTGGCTTGCGACTTGCTGATATGGCCATGCATGAATATCTTGGAATGACATGGGCGTGGCTTCAAGGTCAAATTTAATGGGCCTGTTGAGTGAAATTGGTCTTGACGATGTTGACGTCAAGGCTCAAATTGCATTTGAGAGCATTTTCCCCTCTTTTGATTCCGCCAAATATCCGATATAGCAGTTAAAGGCATGTTCGGGTCTGTTTGCAAACAACTCTGACGGAATTGACAACGCAAAGAGGATCGCAATGGGGGATGGTGTATGGAGATGCAGTGGCGAATAATTTTTGTAGTAGTAGTGGGGGCATTCGCGTTAAACGGATGTATTGCAGACACGTGGCAGAGTTATGCAGCTCCCCAATATGGACGCGATCGGGCTGAACGAATTTGTCATCCCTATAGTCAGTGTACGCAGGGGGTATGGATGACGGATGAGCGTGGCCAAGAAGATGCAAATGTGGTTCATGCGAGGTGTACTGAAGAAAAGCTTCAACGAGAAAACGGATGGTCAAAGGATACCGTATCGTTAGGGCTGGAAATCAACCGATGCATGATGGCAAACGGGTACAGACTGGTTCCAGAGTGACGCGCAAGCTGGCTTGTCAGTTTTTGATGGGTTGTTGGAGAATCTTAGTAGACGGTGACCCGTGTGGGCTCTGCGTGAGAAGACGTTGTTGTAAGGCATAAAAGGTTTGAGTAAGGGCTGTCGATGCAGGTGAGGTTGGGGCCCAGTCGATTACGGGTAAATAATTTCTGATAGAGTGTGTTACGACATCATCTTGCGGAATTTCTCCGAGCACGACCAACTCTGTACCCAAGAACTCTAAGAGGACTTGTTGCAGTGACGAGGTTGAAAACTTACTGTTAGTATTTGCACGATTTAGAATAAAGTAAGGGTGAAAGGTATTGAGAATAGCGAGGGCTTCAGTTTTCTGTACCTCGTTTGTGGGCGCAAACGCTTCGAGCACGTCTTGGATATTCGAGAATTCCTGATTGACAAGCGATTGTCGTATTTCACCATGAAGCCGGATTGAAAGGTGAGTCATGGCTTTTCGGATTGCTGCCAACTTGATAAATCGATAGACTTCGATCACGGATGTCGGATCTGGAGTGGCGACGGTGACATAGAAGTCTGCCGCAAGAAAAAAGTCTAGGGTATGATAGTTGGTGCCTGGGGCACAGTCTAGGATCACGATATCGGCATCAAGGGTTTTCAGATGCCGGAGTAACCGAAGTTTTTTACTATGGAGCAGGTTTCCGCCTCCGAGGGTATTGCCCGTACCAGGAATATACCCAAGGCCATCTGCCCAAGAAATGGTGTGGACGACGTCATCGAGCGAATCTGTGTGGCGTTCGAGGAAATCCGAAAGCGTAGGGGAAGGAGAAAGATTTCCGAAAAGAATGTGGAGATTTGCCCCTCCGATATCAAGATCGACCAACACAACTTTTTGACCTTGCCGTGAGAACTGCAGTGCAAGATTGCTCGCAATAACGCTTTTCCCGACTCCGCCTTTTCCCGATGCTATGGAAATAATGGTGCCCATGGGTCTCGTC
>BQIX01000023.1 GCA_021604145.1 Nitrospirales bacterium | reverse complement strand
ACTTTCTTTTCATTGATCAGCAAGAAGGCATCTTCCAATGAGGCTTCCATTCGCTCGGCATTGGTCACGAAGTAAGGAGAGATGTACCCGCGATCAAACTGCATACCCTCGACAACATCAAGTGCGGTGGTCATGGACTTGGCTTCTTCGACCGTGATGACTCCGTCTTTTCCAACTTTGTCCATGGCTTCAGCAATAAGGTCACCAATCGTATGATCATTGTTAGCGGAAATAGAACCAATCTGTGCTATTTCTTTTTTGTTTTGACAGGGCTTGCTGATTTTGCTCAACTCACCGATGACCACTTCAACCGCTTGATCGATTCCGCGCTTTAGGTCCATTGGATTCGCCCCGGCGGTGATATTTTTCACCCCTTCACGGAAAATCGCTTGAGCCAGAACCGTCGCCGTCGTGGTTCCATCACCAGCCACATCGCTTGTTTTGCTTGCCACTTCTTTTACAAGTTGTGCCCCCATATTTTCATAGGGATTTTGTAATTCAATTTCTTTTGCCACGGTCACACCGTCTTTTGTGATCGTCGGTGCGCCAAACTTTTTATCGAGAATGGCATTTCGTCCTTTGGGTCCGAGAGTGGCTTTCACGGCATTGGCTAATTGATTGACGCCGTTAAGAATCGACGCCCGTGCTTGCTCACTGTACTGGAGCTGCTTTGACATATGGTCCTCCTTACCTCATCATCTATGCGTGGTTCGCATACATGTCTGGTGTCTTAAAGTTACAAATTAAATAGATTGTAATGATTAGTTGGTTTCGAACACGCCCAAAATGTCTTCCTCTTTTAAGATGAGGCAGTCATCATTTTCAATTTTGATTTTGGTACCAGAGTATTTGTCAAATAAGACTTGGTCACCAACTTTAATATTCTCGACGTCAGGACCAGCAGCTTCAATTGTCCCACGTTGAGGTTTTTCACGGGCAGAGTCAGGGACATAGATCCCTCCAGCTGTACGCTCTAATTCTTCGGTGTATGTGACAAATACACGGTCGCCCAGAGGCCGAAACCCCTTTGCACTGCTTCCAGATTTTTCTTCTTTCTTTTCTTTTGTTGATGCTGCCATGTGGAAACTCCTCCTTTGTTTAAGCACGAAACTGCAATGTGTTTTGACTAAATATAGGCCCTTGCGAGCACGCCGATCATTTTAGCCACATCAATAGGAGCTAGATAAGGTCATTCTGGGGGAAGTCAAGAGGTTCGGTGAAGATATTTTTTGTCCGTGTACTTTGAAAGGTGGTGAAATGAGAGTCTTCCGGTAAGAGGACAAGCAAATGTTACGGTCGAATCTGGTCGAAGTCTTTGAGGTTTTCCTTCATAAATGCCCGTAAACGTTTAATTATTTTGGCTTCTACTTGCCGAGACCGTTCCTTGGTAATTGAATACTTTTGTCCTAATTCTTCAAGTGTCAGAGGATTTTCAGAGAGAAGTCGATTTCGGAGAATATCCTCTTCTCGTTCACTTAATGTTTTGGCAAACTCTCCCAATTTTTTTCGGAAGAGAACACGTAACTGAGTATCCCCCACTTGCTCGTCGATATCTGGCTGTGAGGAGGGGAATAAGTCGTAAAATGTGCCTTCGCTGTCATCAGTCAATGGTTGATCCAACGAGAGTTCCCAACTTCCTAAGCGCTGATCCATCTCAATGACATCACGTTCCCGTACCTGTAAGCGATCAGCTATCAATTTGGGGTCAGGCACAAATCCTTGCTGCTCAAGTTTGGCTTTTTCTTTCTTGAGATTGAAAAAAAGTTTTCGCTGTTCTTGTGTTGTCCCTATCTTGACGAGGCGGAAGTTATTTAAGAGGTACCTCAGGACGTAAGCGCGAACCCACCAGGCGGCATACGCATAAAATCTGACATTTTTTGTGGGGTCAAACTTCTTCATGGCCTGCAGCAGGCCAACATTGCCTTCTTGGATAAGGTCCATCTTATCCATCCCGACATTGCCATATTCAGTGGCAATGGCCACTGAAATGCGTAAATTGGCTAAGATAAGCTTCACGGCAGCATCTTCTTTGCCTTTGACCTGATACTCATGAAACAGGCGTAATTCTTCCTCTTTCGTTAAGAATGGATAACGTCGGACTTCTGCAAGATATCGGTCGAGTGTCGTCGTTGGGACAAGCGCTGTTGATACGGTTTCCCAGGAAGCGTTTGTCGTCTCGTCAATGATCGGTTCTTCTAGGGTCTGGTGTTCGGTATCTTCGTCTGGTGAGAGGATTTCGACATTTTCTACTTCAATATCAACCGGCCATTCTTCTTCAGAGGACTTTGGCTTTGTATTCTGCATGTCAAGGTCGTCAAAATTCATTATTGATGATGGTGTTTCTTAAATTTTTCAGGGTGTCTATTGTAGGGAATTCTTTGTGTTTTTCAGTACTTAGGCAGTGCATCTTTCTAGAGATTTAAATTGTAATGAATTTCAAGGGACCTCACAAGAATTCTTCAAACGCTACCAGGCAGCATGTCGTTGCGTAAATCCCCTGTCAATCATAACTGATGGAAATTGAAATGCTGAGAAAGCCTCAACTATAGTTGGTTTGTCACGAATGTGTATTTTATGCTTTTGTTTGCGACATAGCCATTTCGTTCATAACGCTACATATACCATCAAAATTTAATGATTTTTTTATGATTCGACAGAGTCTGCATGCGTTAAAAAGTGGGAATTGGCCTTCATTGGTTGGCGCATGGCTTCATTTTGAAGTCAGTTTCATGGTTTGGGTATTGATGGGGGCACTGGGAATTGCCATTTCTGAAGAATTTGCTCTCTCTGCGACACAAAAAGGTTTTCTTGTGGCAACTCCTTTGCTCGGAGGAGGACTGCTCCGTATCGTCGTTGGTCCCATGGTGGATCGCTATGGACCGAAGTTCATTGGTCTGCTTGTGTTGGCCTTTGAATGTCTTGCGCTCGTGCTTGTTTGGCTATTAGCCTCGAATTATCTCGAAATGCTCGGTATCGGTCTAATTCTAGGCTTTGCCGGTGCAAGCTTTGCCGTGGCTCTACCTCTGGCGAGCCAAGCCTATCCGCTGGCCCATCAAGGGTTGGCCATGGGAGTCGCAGCGGTTGGAAACAGTGGCGTGCTCTTGGCAACATTTCTGGCTCCACGTTTGGCTGATGTCGTTGGTTGGCGGAATACATTTGGACTCATGGTCATTCCAGTGGTTGTGACGGCAATCATCTTTTTGTTGACAGTTGCCTCGTCGGCTAAACCCCATGTCCAGAAAGACTCCATTTCTATTAGACGGTTATTGCAAAATGCATTAAACCAAAAGTTAATGTATTGGTTGTGCTTTTTGTATGGAGTCACATTTGGTGGTTTTATTGGTCTCGCCAGTTTTCTCCCAATATTTTTTCATGATCAATACCAAATGGACATGATCATGGCAGGAACTATGACGGCGTTCTGCGGATTGGCTGGTAGTGTGGCACGGCCAATTGGCGGACACTTAGCCGATCGGTTTGGTGGGACGGCATTACTTCAGGGCATATTTCCATTGGTGACTGTACTCTGTCTTTGTATGGGAAAATTTCTTTCTCCCACTTGGGGATTTCTCATGGCCTTTAGTGCCCTGTTGCTCCTTGGTTTTGGAAACGGCGTGGTTTTCCAGGTCGCGGCAACCCAATTCAGACACACTATGGGGACTGCATCCGGACTGATTGGAGCTACTGGAGCCCTGGGAGGCTTTCTCCTGCCATCTTGGTTTGGCATACTGAAGGATCTGACTGGTTCATTTTCCGCAGGGTTTTGGGTTTTGGCTTGCCTGGCGGGGCTTGCGGGGCTAAGTGTTCTTCTTGTCCATCACTCAGCCCGTTGCTCAATCGAAGAGTCTGGTTAAGACTTACGTTTATGCTAGAATGCAAAAATAATTTTTCGGCTCATCTCTCATACTCATGTTTCGTATAGCTATATTATGACTACAGATTTATTCAACACCGTTGAGGAAGCCCTAGATGATATCAAGGCAGGAAAGTGCATTATTTTGGTCGATGATGAAGATCGTGAAAATGAAGGCGATTTGGTTATGGCCGCGGAAAAGGTCACTCCAGATGGCATTAATTTCATGGCCAAATATGGAAGGGGCTTGATTTGCCTTGCGTTGACTCCGGAACGAGTCGATGAACTCAAACTTCCCCCGCAAGCGACTGAAAATACGGCTCCGTTTGGTACGGCCTTTACTGTCTCAATTGATGCGGGCCGTGACATTACGACGGGTATCTCTGCGGCAGATCGAGCCATGACCATTCAAATGGCTGTGAATCAGGATTGTCAGCCTTCAGATTTTGTGAGGCCTGGCCATATTTTCCCACTCAAAGCCCATCAAGGAGGCGTGCTCAAGCGGGCAGGGCAAACTGAGGGATCTGTGGACCTAGCTAAGCTCGCAGGGTTGTATCCCGCCGGAGTCATTTGTGAAATTATGAATGATGATGGAACGATGTCTCGTGTGCCGGAACTTATGGCGTTTGCTAAGCATCACCAGCTCAAAATTATTACGATTAAAGACCTGATCCAATATCGACTTCATCGTGAGACATTTGTGAGGTCTGTGGAAAGTGCCAACATGCCGACGATATTCGGTCAATTTCAAGCGGTGGTATTTGAAAACGAACTCGATAGCGGAACGCATATCGCTCTGACCAAGGGGACGATTGATGAGTCCCCCACGCTTGTTCGGGTTCATTCGGGATGTTTGACCTCTGATGTCTTTGGGTCATTACGGTGTGACTGTCGCGACCAATTACATCACGCGATGGAGATGATTGAGCAAGAGGGGAAAGGCGTACTTCTGTATTTGAATCAAGAAGGGCGGGGAATTGGACTGATGAATAAGATTAGAGCGTATCATCTTCAAGATGAAGGAAGTGATACCGTTGAGGCTAATCTGAAGTTAGGGTTTAAAGCGGATCTTCGTGATTACGGAATTGGTGCACAGATTTTGGTGAGTCTTGGGTTACGAAAAATTAAACTGATTACCAATAATCCCAGAAAAATTGTGGGCATAGACGGTTACGGATTGACTGTTGTAGAACGAATTCCTATTGAAATGACCCCTCAGGAATCAAACGTCCATTATCTCCGGACTAAAAAGGCCAAGCTTGGCCATATTTTAAATAACGTCTAGCTCATCAAATGCCTTTAATCTTTGACGTATTTCCCTATTCTGAGAGCCTTAGTTCTCTATTGTTTGGTGAGTCTTGTCAATCATTTCGCGACGCGATTGCATGATGGAAACACTAGAAGGCGAGCTTCAAGCCAAGGGGTACCGTTTTGGTATTGTCGTCAGCAAATTCAATGAATTTGTAACCAGTCGCTTGTTATCGAGTGCCATCGAGACGCTGAAACAATACGGGGCGGCGGAAGATGATCTTCGAATTGTTCGTGTCCCGGGGGCATTTGAAATTCCTCTCATTGCCCGACAATTAGCTGCCTCAAAACAGTACCATGCCATTATTTGTTTGGGTGCGGTGATTCAAGGTGACACCCCACATTTTGATTATATCTGTACCGAAACGGCACGTGGCATTGCTCAAATCAGTCTTGACACACAGGTCCCAGTCATTTTTGGTGTTCTTACCGTGAACACGGTCGAACAGGCGTTGGAACGTTCAGGTTCATCGGAGCGAAACAGGGGTGCCAATGCTGCGTGTTCTGCTATTGAGATGGCCGCATTAATGGCGCACCCTTTCTTACAGCCGAGCTCTCAACGTCCTTTAGCGGGTACGCCACGAGAGAAGATTGACCCGTTGGAATGCTGGTAGTGATTCATCTGCCAATAGGAATTTTTGGCGATTGAGTTCTGCACACAGCGTCTTTTCTCTCGGTTCGACACAGAGTCTCTTTCCAGAATTTTGACAGTCTAATTCAGGACCGTGAATCCTGAGAGACATAATGGGTAATATCGGAGCCGAGAGAAGGGTCCCATCTGTCTGAATTTTTTGGGTAATATGAGCCAAAAGACCAATTGATCGTCTTCTTCAACTTCGTTAGAGTTGGAATCTCTCGATCACAAATTTATTTTCTCTGATGAATCCTTCAACGCTTTCAATTGTGTCGACTGCGAAAAAAACAACTCATCATCGTTCTCGTCGAGCTGCGCGTCAACTTGCCTTGCAATTCTTATTTCAAAACGAGTTTCAAGTAAGCTCGTCACATTCTTTGGGGAAATTCTGGGAGGATCATGAGGCTGCTCCCGAAGTGCAACTATTCACCACACAGATCATTGAGGGCGTTTTTGCTCATCAGAAGGAATTGGATAAGCTGATTAATGACTATGCTGTGGAGTGGTCGCTGAGTCGAATGCCGGTTGTGGATCGAAATATTTTACGGTGTGCTCTATTCGAGCTGTTCTGGCTTCCGGAGGTTCCGGCAAAAGTGTCAATTAATGAAGCATTAGAACTCGCCAAACGCTTTGCAGATAACGAAAGTAAACGCTTTCTCAACGGCATCTTGGATCGGATTATTCAACATGAGTCTCAACTAGCTGAGAAGAGACTTGAGATCCTTTCCCAAAGAGAATCCCGGATTTCTCAGCCAAAACCTGATTCACCAGTCGACGTAGATCCTTGGACTGTGTAAAGAGATGATCGACCGATATTCACGCCCAGAAATGGCTGAGCTGTGGAGCCAGACTCGTAAATATGAGTCGTGGCTTCGTGTTGAATTAGCCGTTTGTGAAGTGATGGAACAGCAGGGAACTGTGCCTCGAGGAGTGGCGGGCCGCATTCGTCGTAAAGTAAAGATTGACCCTGCACGGATCGAAGCCATTGAACAAGTCGTGAAACACGATGTCATAGCCTTTCTCGAGGCCGTAACTGAGCAAGCAGGAAAAGAAGCGCGACATCTTCATGCCGGACTGACGTCTTCGGATGTCCTCGATACTGCACTGGCTTTGCAAATGTGTGAAGCGACTGATTTGATATTGGAGGATATTGCTAAACTTCTAGAGACGATTCAAGCACGTGCGTTTGAGCATCAAGACACCATGATGGTGGGGCGGTCTCACGGTATTCATGGTGAACCCATATCGTTTGGTTGGAAATTAGCGATTTGGTATCAGGAATTTCTTCGCCAACAAGCACGAATTCGTACTGTTCGGAACGATATTGCGGTAGGGAAACTCTCTGGGGCGATGGGGACATTTGCGCACCTGTCTCCTTCGGTAGAAAAGGCTGTCTGCGCAAAATTACATTTGACGCCCGCGCCGATCTCCAATCAAATCGTTCAACGTGACCGTCATGCGGCGTATTTGTCTGCTTTGGCGTTGCTCGCCGCCAGTATTGAAAAAGTCGCGACAGAAATTCGTCATCTTCAACGAACCGAGGTTCTGGAAGCTGAGGAATATTTTGAGTCCGGCCAGAAAGGCTCGTCGGCGATGCCGCATAAACGTAATCCTGTTGGCTCAGAAAACCTTTGCGGACTTGCGAGAGTGATCCGTGGGAATAGCCTTGCGGCCATGGAAAATGTGGCTCTCTGGCATGAGCGGGATATCAGTCACTCTTCTGTCGAACGTATTATAGTCCCAGATAGTACCATTTTGATTGATTACATGTTGGTTCGGCTTACCAACATTCTGAAACACCTTCAGGTCTATCCGAAACGCATGTTGAGCAATTTAAACATTACTGGCGGTCTTGTCTATTCACAGCGACTGTTGTTGGCACTAGTGAACAAAGGGGCGACCCGGACAGAATCGTATGAGACCGTTCAGCGGCATGCGATGACCTCCTGGAAAAATCAGGGAGACTTTCACGCCCTGATTCAACGCGATCCTTTCGTGGCGAAACACCTTTCGCAAAAAGAGATTGCCGCGTGCTTTGAACCAAAGTCGTATGTTCGACATCAAAAACAAATCTTTGCACGAGTCTTTGGCCGCACAACCACCACCAAACAATCCCGTCGACCGGTGACGAGTTCATCTGTAAGACATCGGACGACTACCACACGATCACGTTTAAAAAAAGGGTAAAGACCATGGAATCTGGAACACTGCTTTACGAAGGCAAAGCCAAGAAAGTTTTTTCCACACCAGACCCAAATCAAGTAGTTCAATACTTTAAGGATGATGCCACGGCATTCAACGCTGAAAAACGTGGCACCATTTTCAATAAAGGCATCGTCAATAATAAGATTTCCGTTCGATTGTTTCGATTACTCGAAGAAGCGGGAATCACGACGCATTTCATTGAACAGCTGAGCGACCGAGAAATGCGCACGCACCATTTAAAAATTATTCAGATTGAGGTTGTGGTTCGAAATCGTGCGACGGGAAGTCTCGTCAAGCGGTTAGGATTTGAAGAAGGGATGGTGCTTGATCCTCCCCTCGTTGAATTTTTCTATAAGAATGATCCACTCGGCGATCCGTTAATCACCGAAGATCATATTCGTTTATTACAATTAGCCTCTGACGAGCAAGTGGCGAAGTTACGCCAGTCGGCACTCCGAATAAACGAAATCCTCACACCATTTTTTAAAGACAAGGGCATGATGCTGGTAGACTTTAAACTTGAATTTGGAGACTCGAATGGTCAATTAATTCTGGCTGACGAAATTTCTCCGGATACCTGCCGGTTTTGGGATATTCAAACAGGGGAACGAATGGATAAAGATCGGTTTCGTAAAGATCTCGATCGAATCGAAGAGACCTATCAAGAAGTCTTGAAACGTGTGTGTGCCTGAACACGAGGGTGGCAACGGATGAAAGCAAAAATTTATGTGACACTCAAGTCCGGCATTCATGATCCACAGGGTCATGCCGTTCAGCAATCACTCGAAACACTCGGATTTCACTCCGTGGATACCGTGCGCATGGGGAAGTTACTCGAAGTCGACCTCACGGAAACTGATCGGATGAAAGCTGAAGTTGCCGTGAAATCAATGTGCGAAAAATTGCTGTCAAATCCGGTCATCGAAGAATACCACTTTGAACTCTTACCGGCGTAATAATGAGTCCACTATCACCCATTTCTGCCCTCAATATCGATGTCTCCATATCCTCCGACGACAACGTTATCATGAAGAGCGGGTTGTGTAATTGAACGTTGGCATCATCACCTTTCCCGGGTCGAATTGTGATCGGGATTGTTATCATGTCGTCAGAGAGGTCTTGGGATATCAAGCGCATTTAATCTGGCATCGAGAAACCTCTCTTTCGAACGTTGATGTGGTCATTCTCCCCGGGGGATTTTCGTACGGTGATTACCTTCGTACTGGTGCGATTGCCCGATTTTCACCAATCATGGAATCCATTAAGCAGTTTGCGGAAAAGGGTGGTATTATTCTTGGTATTTGCAACGGGTTTCAAATTTTACTAGAAGCCGGACTGCTTCCCGGCGCTATGCTTCGAAACACCCATCTGTCGTTTATTTGCCAGGATATCTACATCAAAGTGGAAAATGCTGAAACGACATTCACCAACGAGTATACCTCCGAGCAAGTGCTGAAAGTCCCGATTGCCCATGCGGAGGGAAATTACTATGCTGATCCCCTGACGCTTTCGGCATTACATGACCATGCCCAAATTGTCTTTCGTTATTGTGATGCACAAGGCAATGTCTCTGCTGAGGCCAACCCGAATGGATCCCTTGAGAACATTGCGGGAATCCGAAATGCAGCGGGAAATGTGTTGGGGATGATGCCGCATCCCGAACGATGCGCGGAGGATGTGTTTGTCAATACGGACGGGGTGGCCCTCTTTTCGTCTCTCCGTCATGCCCTGAACCAAATGGTTGGATAACTCAGTAGCCGGAGAGGACTAAGTGGAAATTTTTCCAGGGATTTCAATGGAGACGGAAATTTGTTCCGGCAAACCATGTCTACTTGATACATCAGTTGATGTCGCCACACTAGTTGGAGCCTTGGGGACAGGTCAAAGTTTTGAAGCTGTGCAAGAAACGTTTCACGTGACCTACGAACAAGTGTTGACCGCGTTACGGTATGCTTCATATGTGACTGACCATTTACCACTTCGGATGCCTTCTCAACAGTCTGAGTCCTAAAGATGTCTTCAACACAATATCCGATCAATAAAGAGCTCATTGAACAACATGGTTTGTCTGAGGACGAATACCAACAAATTGTCCAGCACTTGGGGCGTGAACCCAACTTAACTGAATTGGGTGTGTTTTCGGTTATGTGGAGCGAGCATTGTAGTTATAAAAGCTCCCGAGTGCACTTGAAGCGTTTGCCGACCGAAGGGGAACGAGTCGTTCAAGGGCCGGGAGAAAATGCGGGAGCTGTTGATATCGGTGACGGATTAGCTGCCGTCTTTAAAATCGAATCCCACAACCACCCCTCATTTATCGAACCTTTTCAAGGTGCGGCAACGGGTGTAGGCGGCATTCTTCGTGATATTTTCACCATGGGGGCACGGCCCATTGCACTACTGAATTCATTAAGATTTGGTGAATTAGATCTGCCCAAGAACCGTTATTTATTGAAAGGTGTGGTGTCGGGAATTTCCTGGTATGGGAACTGTATCGGGGTTCCGACAGTCGGGGGGGAAATTACCTTCAATGATATCTATTCGAAAAACCCGCTGGTGAACGTCTTTTGTCTTGGGATTGTTGAAAAAGACCGTCTTCTTAAAGGGTTGGCACAAGGTGTGGGGAATCCCGTGTTGTATATAGGCGCAAAAACAGGGAGAGATGGCATTCATGGCGCGACCATGGCATCAGACAGTTTTGATGATCAGTCGGAAAGCAAACGACCGAATGTTCAAGTCGGTGATCCATTTCTTGAGAAACTACTTTTGGAAGTCTGCCTAGAGTTTTTGGAACAAGATTTACTGATTGGCATTCAAGATATGGGAGCCGCCGGGTTGACGAGTTCATCGTGTGAAATGGCCTCCCGATCAGGAACCGGTATTGAGCTTGATGTGACGCTGGTTCCATGTCGGGAACGCAATATGACAGCCTACGAAATGCTGCTCTCTGAATCTCAAGAGCGAATGCTGTTGGTGGCCAAACCTGGAAAAGAACAAGAAGTGATTGCGATTTGTCAGAAGTGGGGCATTGATGCCGCTGTCATCGGAAGGGTGACGGATGATGGCATGCTTCGGATTAAAGAAGGCGAAACGCTTGTTGCGGAAATTCCTGCCAAGGCCTTAGCGGAAGAAGGGCCTCGCTATGAACGACCAGTCCAACCACCTCAATATCAGGAGTTGTTGCAGTCCCTTGTGATTGACAACTTATCCGATGTCAAAAATCCCGCTGATGTGCTTCTTGAGTTATTGCAGTCTCCAACCATTGCCAGTAAACGTTGGGTGGCTCGTCAGTATGATCATATGGTTGGTACTAACACCATTGTCTGTCCTGGGTCAGATGCAGCGGTGGTCAGGATCAAAGGCACCAATAAAGCTCTTGCCATGACGACAGACGGGAATAGCCGGTATTGTTTGTTGAACCCCTACATGGGGGGAACATTGGCGGTGGCCGAGGCGGCGCGAAACTTGGCCTGTTCCGGAGCTGAACCAATTGGTGTGACGGACTGCTTGAATTTTGGAAATCCCGAGCGGCCAGACATTATGTGGCAATTTATCATGGCGCTTGAGGGAATCAGCGAAGCATGTCGCCACTTCAATATTCCAGTGGTAAGTGGAAATGTGAGTTTTTATAATGAAACAAATGGTCTCTCTATTTACCCGACCCCTGTTCTAGGTATGATCGGTCTAATTGAACCGGCTTCCTGCACGACGACGCAATGGTTCAAGCATGAAAGTGATCAGATTGTGCTGCTGGGTGAAACGAAAGAAGATTTAGGCGGCACGGAATATTTGAAGATTGTTCATGCCCGTGAGCAGGGAAGTCCACCATGGATCGATCTTGATCAGGAGCGTGCGCTGCATCAGACACTCCTTCAGGCTATTCGTGAAGGTTTTATTCAGTCAGCGCATGATTGTTCGGAAGGTGGGTTAGCCGTAACACTCAGTGAGTGTTGCGTCTCACATCCTTCTCAACCACTAGGTGCTACCATTCAGCTTGATCAGGCACAGTTACGACTAGATGCGTTACTCTTTGGCGAAAGCCCCTCACGTGCGGTTGTGACGGCGTCATCCGCTCATGTTGAAAGGCTTGTAGCGATTGCGGAAAAACAGGGGATACCAGCCGTCGTAATTGGCGAGGTCGGTGGTCATGATCTGAATATTTCGGTCGTTTCAGAAGCATCGCACAAGGTGTCCACGCTCAATCTCTCTGTTGATGTCCTTGCCGATGCGTGGGGAAATTCTTTTGAACGGCAAGTCAACGCTTAAGTGAAGCCATAAGTATCTATTATGTCGCTTATCTCCCAAGAATCGATTCGTGCTTCTCCTGACAAGTTTCGTGAAGAATGTGCCGTGTTTGGAGTCTACGGTCATCAAGAAGCGGCGAACCTCACCTACCTTGGTCTGTATGCCCTTCAGCACCGTGGTCAAGAAGGGTCAGGTATTGTGTCTGGGGATGGTGAACGATTCTTTCAACGAAAAGGCATGGGGCTTGTTGCAGACATTTATTCAAAGAAAACACTCAAAGGTTTATTAGGCAACCGTGCCATTGGGCATAATCGTTATTCGACTGCAGGTGATAGTGACCTGAAAAATGTTCAACCGCTGACGGTGAATTTTGCCTTTGGTAATCTTGCTCTCGCACATAATGGCAATCTGATTAATGCGTCGGTGCTTCGGGGGGAGCTGGAAGCATATGGAGCCATTTTTCAATCCGAATCCGACAGCGAAGTCATTGTTCACCTGATTGCCCATTCCCAAGGCGATACGTTATTGGATCGTGTGATTGATGCGCTGAACCTGGTCCGTGGCGCCTATTCTCTCTTGTTACTGGCTGATGATTATTTGATTGCGACACGAGATCCCTATGGATTTCGCCCTCTGTGTCTTGGCCGTTACAAAGGGAGTTGGGTTGTGGCGTCAGAAACGTGCGCCTTTGACTTGATGGGGGCCGAATTTATCAGAGAAATCGAACCCGGAGAGCTGGTTGTTATTAATAAATCCGGGATGACCTCTTATCATCCGTTTTCAGAAAAACCCCCTGCGCAATGTGTCTTTGAATATGTCTACTTTGCTCGTCCAGATTCAAAAATTTTTGGAACCAATGCCGTCTATTCCATTCGGAAAGCCTTAGGCCGTCAATTAGCCAAGGAATGTCCGGTTGACGCCGATGTCGTGATACCCGTACCGGACTCTGGAGTGCCTGCGGCATTGGGGTACTCTGAGGGGGCCGTGATTCCTTTTGAGCTTGGTCTGACGCGTAACCATTATGTGGGAAGAACATTTATCGAACCCGAGCAAAGCATTCGGCACTTTGGCGTCAAATTGAAACTCAATGCTGTCCCGGATATTTTAAAAGGCAAACGTGTGATTGTGGTCGATGATTCGATTGTGCGAGGAACGACAAGCCGAAAAATCGTGAAAATGATTCGACAAGCTGGTGCCAGTGAGGTGCATATGCGCATTAGTTCACCTCCAGTCGTCGCTCCATGTTTTTATGGTATTGATACGCCCACCCAGAAAGAACTCATTGGTGCCCGACAAAGCCTTGAGAACATTCGCAAGTACATTACGGCTGATAGTTTAGGCTATTTGAGTCTCGACGGCATGCTGAATGTCGCCCCCGGCAAAGCCAATCATTATTGCAGCGCCTGTTTCACTGACCAATACCCGATTTCCTTCACTCGTGCGGAGCAACTGCAGCTGGGTTTATTCGAGCCCGTGCCATCGTCCAGTCAATAGCATCCTTCCGCGTGCCCCTTGTTGCTGCATAAAAAATTACTGTGGTAACATCCTTTATAACGTTTTGACTGTCTTTTTTATAAAAATGACCGGCGTGGTGCTAGAAAGGAGAGTATGATGAAACGATCTCTAGCCATAGGCTGTTGGTCAGTGGCCATTCTTCTTGCCACAAGTGTCATGAGTTTTTCTGCAGGGTTCTTTAAAATTGGTGAACCTGCCCCTAACTTTACCCTCACATCATTAGAAGATCGTTCCCTATCGCTTGAATCGCTTCGTGGAAAGGTGGTGGTCTTAGGACTCTTTCATATTTGTGAGCCCTGTTTGATTCAAGGAACGAACCTTCAGAAAGTTTATGAAGCCACAAAAGGGAAAAATGTGGCCGTGGTCGGCGTCAATTCCTCTGGTGACTCCAAGAGTCATGTGCAAGAATTCCTCAAAACCTTTCCGACGTCTGTGACGTATCCGTACCTACTGGATCCAGAACAAGTGACGGATAAGCTGTTCGGTGGAGGAAAGTTTATTCCGAATGTGTACATTATTGACCAACAAGGGGTAATACGATGGCAGCGTGTTGGCAATTTCAATATGGCAGGTCAGGACGTCATCCTTCAAGAAGTTGAAAAATTATTACTCGCTGATTCGTCAAGTTCATCGGCCCTCTAATCATGGCCTATTCTCTATAGACGATCAAATCGTTCATACAAAGGAAGGAATGCTCATCGCTTATGGATGAATTTGAAGCCGGGAAGCAAAAATTTCTTGACGTGGTACAGAGTATCGACTCGACGGTTGAAGTCGTAATTCCGACAACTCCCTCGAATAGTCTTTTCCTCATTTCCCTCACTAAGGGGGCGAACCGTAAGTTCATTACGGTTCCTGAAGATGATGTGTTGGACTTGCCAAGCGAAGAGGATATCATGGCCAAAACGACGACGATGTTGAAAGACGCGATTGGAGATTTATGAAGCAAGTTCTTCCTCGAGTTTGGCAATGGTCTTGGTTTTCAGAAGAAAAACAAATTGATTTTAATGGATATTTACTCGAAGTTGGAGAACATCGGATACTCGTCGATCCTCCGCCGCTGACTTCGATTGAGATGACACAATTACGTCAAGGCGAACAAATTGATTATATCATTTTAACTAATCGTGACCACGAACGAGATGCGCAGATGTTGAAGACGGAGTTGAATTGCCAAGTGATTGTTCCTGAAAGTGACGCGGCTGAAATGTCTGTTCAGGCCGATAAGACATTCAAGGACGGGGAGTTATTGCCAGGAGGTATTTGGGTGATTCATCTAGCTGATCAAAAATCCCTAGGCGAAAGTGCCTTGTATCTTGAACAAGGAAAAGGCATTCTCATCGTTGGTGATGCGCTTATCGGAAAACCCTCCGGTGCCCTCTCTCTGTTGCCTTCAGAAAAATATACGGATATTGCCAAGGCGCGCGAGGGGCTACGTCGTTTGCTAAAGTATACATTTGATAGTCTTCTTGTTGGTGACGGTGCGCCGATACTGACCAATGCCAAAGCTGCCGTTGAAGAGGTCTTGCAGCCGTCTTGATCCGGTGCTTCCTGCCATGTATGAATCTCAATCCACACAATTAAACCGTCTTGGTAATCAACACTTTTCGCGTGGCTTCTATACTGATGCGTATTATTGTTATGCTCGCGCGTTGGAAGCTGATCGTCAGAGTGGGGATCAACGTGCCTTGGCCATGACACTGGGAAATCTCGGGAATATCTGTGCTGTAAGTGGCCGGAGGCAACAAGCGCAAACGCATTATCATGAAGTCCTGGAAATCCAAAAAATTCTTGGCGATGACCGCGGGATCAGCACGACTCTGGCCAATTTAGGAAATTTGTCGGCAGATGCGGGTGAATGGGATCGAGCGCAAGCGTATTATTTAGAAGCGTTAGACTTGATGAATGATCATGCGGATTATGCTGGCAAAGCGGTGTTGCTTTCAGACCTTGGGCTTATTGCAAGGGAAACCAATCAATTTGAGCTAGCTTTACAATACTATCAAGAATCTCTTACCCTTATGCGCCGTGTGGACAATCAAGAAGGACAAGCCGATGTCTTTCGCATGACGGCTCGACTCTACCTTGCGCAACAACGGTATGACGAAGCTATTGCCTGTACCCAAACAAGTCTTGCCATGGCCGAACGTCTGCACGATGAGTTACGAATGGGAGGGGCATGGTATATCCTCGCAAGTTGCCACGAAGCACAAGGAGTATGGCGTGAAGCCATTCAGTATTTAGAACGAGTCGTGAAAGTTGATCAGAAATACCATCTTCCTAAACTTCAAGAGAACACCACGCGACTCAACAATCTTCATAAACGTGTTACTGAAATAGAATCTCAACACTCATTATGACTCAATCTCACGAGGATATTCCGTCTTGGTCTCAGGTTCGATCCTATTTGCTCAAGCATATACCTGGATGGTCTCACGCTCAGCCTGACGAACCCTTGACCTTGCAACTTGAGGATGACGATTGGCTCCTAGAGGTGACGCCAGAGGGGGTACTAATTGTTCAAGCTGGGTACACACTCGAAGACATGCAAAGTATTTTGTCAGATGGAACGGCAGAGGATCTGGGTTCTGACGAATTAGCCAAACAAGCAAAGTTTTATTTACAGCAAATGGTTTCCAAGCATCGCAAACGCTTGACGAGTGAGGGCTTTACCGAACGAACGGAAATGAACGATGAATATGTGGCTATGATGTTCGAACGTTCCATTGATTTTCGTGATCTGCCCGCGATGACGGCATCGATCAAACTTCATCGCTCGAAATTTTCAAGTACACGTTCCTAAATTTGTTCTTCCAGCCCTAGGAACGTTTTTACACTTTCTGACGACATTCCCTTCACAGTCATAGGCATGGCCACGCATACATAAGGAGGATTTGGTCTTATGTCCACGACTCAGCGCATAGGTAACTTTGAAGACTTTCGTGAAGTTTTTTTTGGATTTCGTTTGCCGCGAATTATATTGACCGCTTTAGAGCTTGAGCTGTTCTCCGTCATGCAGACACAGCTCTGGACGATCAAAGCGTTAGCCAAGACTCTGAAGGTGAGTGAACGGGGACTCGATATTCTCTGTCGGAATTTAGCAAGTGCCGGGTTGCTTCAGAAACAATCTACACGCTATCAATGCGGCACTGTGGCACAACGTTTTTTGAATCGTCACAGCCAAGACTATCGTGGGGCCTATCTCGGGCTGATGTGTCGGCAATGGGAGGATTGGTCTCATCTGACGGCGTCCGTAAAGACTGGACAGCCCATTCTTGAAAAGGAGCCGGAGACTGTTGAATATCGTCGTGCATTTAGTTGGGCGATGCATGAACGCTCAATCGATGCCGCCCGGCAGGTTGCGAAGCAACTCAGTTTCAAACAGGCGCATTCCTTACTAGATGTTGGAGGTGGCCCAGGTACCTATGCGTTGGAGTTTTTGGCAAAAAATCCAAAGTTGTCGGCAACTGTATGGGATAGACCTGCCGCACTTGCGGTAGCAAAAGAAATTGCTGCCCCACTTCGACAGGGGAAACGGCTGGCCTATCAGCCTGGAGATTTTTTCACAGATTCTATTCAAGGGACGTTTGACATTATTTGGCTGTCGAATGTCATTCATATCTATTCAGCCGCGCTGAATAC
This sequence comes from Nitrospirales bacterium, assembly GCA_021604145.1. Classification (GTDB taxonomy): domain Bacteria; phylum Nitrospirota; class Nitrospiria; order Nitrospirales; family UBA8639; genus JAGQKC01. The sequence goes on along the minus strand of BQIX01000023.1, from coordinate 2,205 downwards.
CAGACTCTTTCGTCGTCTCCGATCTCATCTCAACCCTGGAGGACGAATCTATATTCAAGATACCTTTTTGCTCGACAAGCATGGCCTTCGACCAGCAGAAACGAATCTCTTTGCCGTGACAATGTTATTGTTCACAGAAACTGGCAATACATTTAGTGCGGCTGATGTTCAGAGATGGCTCAAAAAAACCAGCTATACACGACCTGGAATCGTGAAGCTGCAAAAGGGAACTGGAGATTGGGACGGTATCCTGATCCAGGCATCACGGTAGGAAATTCGATTCTACTCTTCAGTGTCCATGCTCTGTTATTTTTGAGGAATGTCGAGTCCTATAGCTGTTTCAGTTATACCGAAACGATAAAGCCCACCTTGTACAATGTTGATATCCTATACGTGAGATAAAAGGTCAATCATTGTCAGTTATAGCCGATTCAATGTGCCTTCGCTCTCATGACACGTTGGGTATCGCGTTGAAAGTCCTCAGGTTTAGCTGAAACGTATTTCGATTCGCTATAACCCAAGCGGGTATAACCTTTCAATATTTACGTGGGTAGTTATGCTGAGGTTGGCGGCCTCAAGTCGCCACTTAGGCCATCTGTGATCACAATATTGAGTGACCCTAGCCATTCTCAGTAAAAATTGAAACTACATGTCCCGTAGTGCGAGCGTTCGTGGCCTAGGCACCACTGGAACTTATTTGGATTCGCAATAGTCAGGATGACAGTTCTGACAGGTCTCCCGGATTGCCAACAAGTTGAGCCGAGCGAGATGGGGCCGGTAAATTTACAAAAAAGGTTGCCCCTTTTCCCAACTCACTTTTTACTTCGACATGTCCATGATGTTCTTGAATAATTTGATGAGAAATCGCCAAGCCTAACCCGGTTCCTTCATGTTCTTCACTATGGTGTTTGGTTGTGAAAAATGGGTCGAAAATATGTTCAAGGTCATTTTGCGCAATTCCTGCCCCGGTGTCACGTACCTCAATCTGAACCCAGAGTTCTCCATCTTCTTGTGGAACGGTGTAGCTGCGAACGGTGAGAGTTCCTCCTTTGGAGGACATGGATTCCGAGGCGTTTAAAAATAAATTTAAGAGAACTTGCTTGATTTGCTGACGATCGACATAGACCGTTGGTAGGTCATGTGCGAGATCAGTCTCAATGACGATAACCTCGTGAGATGCGCGAACCCGTAACGCATATAAACAGGACTCCACAATCTCATTGATATCTTCATGTTTTAAAAATGGTTCGGCCGGCCTTGCATAATCTAAGATTTCTTTGGTTAAGCGTTCGATCCGCAAGACATCCTCTTTGACGACTTGGCCGAACCGTGTGACAAAGGATTCATCGGTGGCTCGTTCAGGAACCAAATCGACAAAGGCCTTAATCGATGTGAGGGGATTTCGAATCTCATGGGCTAAGCCGCCAGCCATCGTTTCCAAGGAGCGCAGTCGATCCGTTCGTCTCACGAGGGCTTGCGAACGTTTGAGTTCTTCATACAGTAGGGCATTATCCAAGGCAATGGCGGCTTCGTGTGACAATGTCGTGAGGAGATCAATGTCCAGTGAAGTAAAGGCGGATGATGACATCTTGGACCCCAGGGCAAAAAACCCTAGTAGTCGACCTTTGTTGATCAACGGAACGCAGACGTCAATGGTGAGGGCATCAAGATTGGCTTTCAGAGTTTGTAATGAGGACGATTCCAGGATATCGTCTAATTCTTCTCGGATGACCATGGCTTGTGTGCTAGAAAGGTGTTTCGGTAATCGGTCATCAAGCGTCAGTCTGGGCAATTGTTCCATATCGGTGTTGACGCCAAATTGTGAAATTGGAATAAATCCACCGCGTTCGGTCTCAATTAAATATAAGACGACTCGTCGAATACCCATGACCTGGCCTAGCATATGAACAATTTCTCGAGCAAGGGGTTTGAGTTTTAAGTTCGTCACGAGTGACTTAGAAAAGGTCGAGAGGGCTTGATACATATCATGGCGCTCTCGAAACAGTGTTTTGGCCACTGCCGTTTGCATGCCTTCCATCAACCGGTAGGCAAGGGCGACCATGATCGATGCGACGAGCAAGATCAGAACCGTGAACTGAATATTCACCTTCCCAAAATAGAGGTGTTGGATATAGAGCAAGATCGCTAAGGCAGGAATGGACAAGGCGACCATTAAAAACAAAAACGTCAGACTTCGTTCGACTG
>BQIX01000022.1 GCA_021604145.1 Nitrospirales bacterium | reverse complement strand
CCGCTAGCCATCGACCCCTTCTCACTCATTCTTCGCCGACGCCGAGTCGTCGGATCACTCATCGGCGGCATTCGGGAAACTCAAGACATGCTGGACTTCTGTGGAGAACATGGGATTACTTCGGATGTTGAAGTCATTTCTATTCAAGACATCAATCACGCATACGAACGAGTCGTGCGCGGCGATGTCCGGTTCCGCTTCGTCATCGATATGGCTACATTAGATTAAAAATTCCTGACCTAAAACACACCATGATGGATAACTGGCTGGGACGATATAAGATCCTGCCTAAGTTCCTCAGAAGAACAACACGCATGACAGAGCGCCATATGCCTGGGAGCAAACGTCGTACCGGCTCAAGGTTCTGCACTAACCACCATTCCCTTGCCTAACCTTTCACAAAACGTTATCATTTACGCCACTTCATCTCGATCCATGTATCCTGTTTCATAACCTGAGGCAAGGAGGCCAACCATGAGGAAGAGAAACCAACCCCCAACCATTTTACTATCGATCATGGGCTGTCTCAGTCTGATGTGTGTGATGGGTACAGTCACGCCGGTTCAGGCGGTATCCTTTACGGCGTTCATGGACAGTTCTCAAGAAATTGCTCCTGCTGGAATTACCAATTCTCCTTTGACGGGCTCAGCGCAACTCCAACTCAGACAAATCAGTGGAACCTATGCATTGTCGTTTATGATCACGGTAGACAGCGGATTCGACTTCCAAGACTTTGGAACACCAAATCCAACGGGAGGAGAATTGGTTTCAGCGCTTCACTTTCATAACCAAGATCGAGGATCCAACGGACCAGTCGTCTTTGGAATTTTCGGCCCAAGTTCAGACCTTGATGGCGACACGATGACTCAGGTCAATGCAAACGGCACCACGACGATAACGGGAGAATGGGATCAAACCGAAGGGAATGGCGGGGCGACATTGACAGATTTCCTTCCTTCGCTCTTGAATGCTCAGCCAGGACAAGAGGTTCCGCTCTATCTCAATCTTCATACTACAAATGATCCATCTGGAGTCATTCGAGGACAACTCGCAGCCGTTCCTGAACCGGGAACCCTCTTGTTATTCGGTAGCGGATTACTTGGTCTGTTGGGATATCATCGATATCAACGGAAAGGTGTTCAATAAAATTTGATCTTACCTGATTGACTTGCGAGACCATCATGTAGGAGGAAGTAATGGGCCGGCCCACTGCCCTTTGACTCGTTGCACGTCGACGAGATTATTGGGAGGGCCTAAGTCTGCCATTAATTTCGTATCGATGCGTCCATGGCTCACAAGTAATAACTGCGGGTCACTCACGCCTGGCGGCTTAAACCAGTACCAGCCTGGACAGTCCGGAATCCGGTCACTCCAATTGGGAAGAATATGCCGTAGATCACGTTCAAGCCTAGCTTGGATCTGAGCAGGATCATGATGGCCTAATGCTGTCTTAATCCCATCATAGACCGCTTCAACATGCGCGCGTATGCTCATCATAAATGTCTCGAATTTAACTATCGGCAAATATCTCTGGACCACGGATAGTCATTCCGCGTCACGATGAACAGTTGCAGGAGAAAACGCCGGCACACACACGGCTACATACTCAGCTCCGTCGGCCTCTGGTGTACTGTAGCGAACCCACTCCCCTGCCTGACAGAGCACAGCTTGACCGGAACGAACTTCCAAGACACCACCTTTGTGCTCGACTCGGAGCATCCCTTTTAATACGACCTTGGTCTCGGTGAAGTCCGGCTGTTGGCCTACTTCAGACCATCCTGCTGGACACACAATTCTGGCCAGACTCATTGAGTCAGAGCCCGTGGCCACGCGTCCGGCATATTCTTCAATCAATTTGGGATTCTGGCCGACTGGAGGAATCACACAAGGTTGTTCAACGAGTTGTGGCACAATGATAACCTTATTGCTCAGGAGAGTGAAGATCTGAAGGATGTAATGACGACATGGTTATATCCTCAAATTCGTCTCCAGAAACTGGTTCAGACTGAAAACTGCCTCCACTCCTACGGTGAAGCGTAAACGTGATAATGGAAATCTGATTTTCCGGTTGATCAACAGAAAACTGAGCGCTCTTTGTATAACTGTACTCTTTCGGACTGCTCCCATAGCGCACCAAGACATGATAGTCGCCTGCCACCACACGAACAATGCGCGTTTGTCCTCTGACAAGACTGACCACGGCCTTCGTTGGGCCAATCAACTTCACGACCGCATTTTGACCGGAATGGTTTTCAAACGTAATTTTATTCGGAGGCGATTGAGCTGAATACACTATCCACGATTGGCCAAACACTCCAAACAGGAGAAGAGCCAGGAAGAACGTTCGACTCTGCCTTACCCTGGCAATCTGTCTATGCATCGTATGTCGCATCATGGTTCGAGACTTCACCTTTCCCTCTATCCTTTCGATAAAGTTTTCATCAATATAGTAAGAAACCTGTCAATCATATCATGAGCAATACACAAGCATTACGGCTTCTGGGAAGCAGAGGTTTGATATTGAAAATGAAGATCGTGTTGTTGTGCCTCCTTGAGCGTCAGAGTTTGTTCAAGATATCCCAATGATGGGTGCCATGCACTCACGGTATACCTACCGGCTGGAATGTCCGTAATCGTAAAACGTCCTGTCATATTTGTTGTCGCAAAATAGGGATTGAGTGGAACAAGAATCCATGTTTGCATAAACCGATGTTGATCACATTCGACTTTGACGACACCGCTATTCCTGGTTGTCAACTTTGTTGTTTTTTCTTCGCCTGTTTCTAAATTGGGAAAGTCAAATAATGGTATGCGACCTTTATTTAACATTTCCCATCCACGTAGTGGATGGAGCACCGAATCATTCATCAAGACACGGAGATAGTCACCATCCATACCCGACATCACCAGTTGATCGAACTGACAACGATTCACTGTCAACTTGGGAAACTCTGTTGTTGGAGCCTTTCCCCGATCCAGGTCTTGAATAAACACCACCACATCAGCAATTTCATGGGCCGTTGAAACCCTGGCACGCTGAAGAATGACATTTCCTTCACTGTCAGCAATGGATTGACAATGCTCTGGATAGGCACCCATCGTTACCTGAAAACGAAAAGGAGGGGGAGCAGGCCCCGATAGTGTGACCGTACCACTCAGTGTCGCTCCATCTTTTATTGTGATTTCTTCATACGCGTGCGCAAATCCATTTCCCTGTATGATGACTACAAGCACTAAAAGAATTACAACATGATAAGTTAGCCTCGACGCATTCACTTCATAACTCCTCGTGTGGTTAGTTCGAACATCAAAATACCTCATCAAATTCCTTGGACATCAAACTCTTCCTACTTTACATGATTTTCGCCCGTCGTGAATACACAAAACTGTACAGACCAAGATTAAGAAGAACGACGAATACACCAAGGCACCATTGAACCGATGGAGTCAACCCCTCAGGATAGATCACTGGCACAAGATAGTGCTCAATAAACCCTCCTGAAAATCCAGCTTCTCCACCAGAATGCCTGAGCCAATTCTCAAGCGGAGTGAGAGGACATATCCATCCTCCAAATTCGAGCATGACAACCCATAACACAGCGGGGAGATGTACCCACCATACCCAATTCCACCTCAGGATTAACAAGCCCCCCATAAGGACAAACAGAATAAACCAAAGGTGGAAGACAAGGACAAGGTCTGCAAGGCTCTGAAACAGCATGATTCAATTTTTCACACAAGGGCGTTGAGTCATGAATACGATTAAAAACAGAGAAAACGTGAAAATTTGAACACGGACCACTCATAAAAGTCAGGACATTGTCCGAAAACTAACTAAAGCCACCTCTCAGGTGTGATCATATACGATTATAGCCATCACCATGATTGTCTAACAAACACCAACCAAATACATCAAACAGAAATGACGCAATCGCTCTCAGATACTCTCGACACACAGACAACGCATGCGCCGAACTTAGGCACTATTCTCTTAATCGAGCATAGGCCAAGCAACGTAGAAAGATTGCAGGAATGTTTTTCTGCCTTTGGATTTGATTTGATTGTCACACAGAATAGTGACACCGCACTGCAACAATGTGAGCAGATGCACCCTGATATCATTTTATTAGATCTCATGATCCCTGGCATGAGTGGATTCGAAGTCTGTCGACAATTAAAGGGACAAGACTCGACGAAGGACATTCCTGTTATTTTCATGAAAACTCAAGATGACACTGTTAGCCCGGCAAAAGGATTTTCCGTAGGGGCGGTGGATTACGTCACGAAGCCACTTCAATTAGAGGAAATCTTAGCCAGGGTGACCGCACATTTGAAAATTCGCAATTTACAAACACAACTCGAAGAAACCATTGAAACGCTTCAACAGGAAATCCATGAACGGCAACGTGCTGAAGAGACGGCCCAACTCGCCCTGCAGCAGACTCAACAAGCCAATGAACGTATGAGACAAGACCTAGCCGCCGCCGCACGTGTGCAGCAAGCCTTACTACCGGATACCGCCCCAAACATCCCAGGTGCAGCCTTTGCCTGGACCTATCGCCCCTGTGCAGAACTTGGAGGCGATTCCTTAAACGTGTTTTCTCTGAATGACCACCAGGTTGGCATGTATGTGTTGGACGTCACCGGGCATGGCGTGCCTGCCTCTCTTCTTTCTGTGACTCTTAGCCGGGTGCTCATTCCCCGCAGTGATCCATCCTGTCTCTTTGTCCGGTCCGACCCAAGGACTAGCCTGACAACATTAACCTCTCCGGCAGAAGTAGCCACTCGACTGAACCACATGTTTCCGATGAGGACGGGTGTGCATCAATATTTCACTCTGCTCTATGGCATCCTGAATACTCAGGACGGAACCTTTCGATACGTCTGTGCTGGACATCCACCGCCCATCGTGCACACAAAAAGCCAGTACCCCATCATCTGTGAAGCTCGCAGCCTGCCCATTGGCCTGTTCGAAGACGAACACTACGAAGACTCCACGATACATCTTGAACATGACTCCCGACTCTATCTCTACTCTGACGGGGTCCTGGAAGCCATGAATGCCCAACGCGAGATATTTGGCGAATCACGGTTAACATCAACGATCCAACGCACACAACATGTCGATCTTCAATCAAGCGTTGAGTCAATAGTCACAGCCGCATCTGACTGGACTCAACACGGACAGATTCACGATGACCTCTCGATCCTGGCTGTGGAACGCCTTGTACAATCAAAGCCTACGGACGGAATTGAGACATGAAAGACCGGCATATTTTGAGTCATTTCGACACACAAAAGTCTCACAATCAATTACTTGTGTATCGATTTCCAGCACAAGCTAAGAAATTGAAAGACACACGAACCAAGGTGAGAGCGATACTCATGGAACATAGATACGATCCAGACATAATCGAACAGGTCGTCATTGCCATCGATGAAGCCTGTCAAAACATTATTCGACATGCCTATGGCCAGGAAACCGAGGAAGCCATTGTTTTGCAGATACAACAGAATCATCAGACGCTGGCTATTACATTACGAGACTATGCACCACACGTGAAGGTTCCTTACATGGAACTCCGTGACTTGGAGGAGGTTCGCCCCGGAGGGCTTGGGGGGCACTTTATGCATCAAACAATGAACGAGATCTCTGTGGAACCAGCACCGGACGGAAACGGCAATATTCTTCGAATGTTCAAACAATTTTCATAATCTGTGATCGTTAAAAAAGGAAGACATCTATGGAACATACGGTACGCAGCGAACAGGGCGGTCACATCGTGGCATTGAGTGGAGAAATCGATCTTGAGAGTTCACCGATGGCACGAATCGTACTCTTGGAGGTCGTTGAGCAGGCATCAAAAGTTTTCGTGGATTTGACGTCCGTTACGTATATGGACAGCTCAGGCATTGCCAGCCTGGTTGAAGCGTTTCAACAGGCCAAAAAATCCAAGGTCGGATTTGTACTCGTGTCAGCAAGTCCGGCAGTCTTACGGGTCCTACACATGGCACGACTCGATAAAGTCTTTACGATTCACGAAAACCTGGAACTTGCGCAACATGCCAGCCTCTGAGCTTCCATCGCATCCCGTGATTCAAAAGCTCGAAGACTTAGGTCGTCACACCATACGGTTAGTTGATTCGATCGGATTCGGTACGTCACTCCTCTATCAAGCAGGATTCTGGCTCCTGCTTGGGCATCGACGCCAGCAACCGGTTCACCTCGCGCCGATCGTTGTGCAAATGATGGAAATCGGGATTCGAGCGATCCCGATCATCGCCCTTGTCTCGCTCACGATCGGCTTGATGCTGGCCATTCAAGGCATCAATGCACTCAAAGGTTTTGGAGCAGAACAACAAGTCACTTTTGGTGTTGCACTATCCGTTGTCAGAGAATTTTCTCCTCTGATGACAGGAATTTTAGTAGCTGGACGCTCAGGGGCAGCATTAGCGGCACGTCTGAGTACAATGACAATCCATAACGAAGTAAATGCATTACGGGTCATGGGTATCAATCCGATTCGTTTTTTAGTCGTCCCCAATTTACTCGCCATGTTGATCATGCTTCCGTCCCTGACGTGGCTCTCAGATCTCATCGCACTTGGCGGAGCAGGACTGTACATCACAACCGATCTCGGGATGTCTTTCGGCCGATATGTTCAACAAACCATGTATATCGTTAGTACAGCCGATGTGTTACATGGGCTCGGCAAAAGCGTGGTATTTGGCGCACTCATCACCATTGTGGGGGTGGTCAATGGATCTTCGGTGACGGGAGGAGCTGAAGGCGTTGGACGGGTCACGACGAATTCTGTTGTCCATGCCATCTTAGCCATTATTCTTGCAGATTTAATCATTGTCTTCATGATGACGAGATAGAGTAAACCATGACACCCATAGTCAGAGACAACACGCCAGTCATTGAGGTCAAAAACGTCGTGACGCATTACGGCTCTCGAAAAATACTCAATCGCGTGAATGTCAACATTCACCCTGGGGAGATCATGGTCGTCATGGGAGGAAGCGGTTCAGGCAAAAGTACGTTACTGCGACATCTCATTGGATTAGAACGCATCAGCGCAGGCTACATTCGGCTTCTCGGCCAGGACATCAGTCAAATGAGTGATGATGAACTGACGCGGTTTTATCGAAAATTGGGTGTAGCCTTTCAGGGTGGCGCACTCTTTAGTTCTATGACAGTAGGGGAAAATATCATGCTTCCGCTTCGTGAGCATACAAACCTTGACGAAAAAACGATGAGCATTATGGTACGCATGAAACTGGAAGTCGTCAATCTCGCAGGCTTCGAAAATCTCATGCCTTCAGAATTGTCGGGGGGCATGCTCAAGCGAGCGGCATTTGCCCGGGCCGTCATCATGGACCCGATCTTGTTGTTTTGCGACGAACCCTCAGCCGGTCTGGACCCTGTGGTGGCTTCTTCGTTAGATGAACTGATTCTACAGCTACGTGACGCCCTCAACATGACCATTGTCGTTGTCACACATGAACTGGAAAGTGCCTTTCGAATTGCTGACAGAATCACGATTTTAGATCAAGGAGAGGTCCTTACCATTGGATCAGTCGATGAAGTACGGGAGTCGGGAAACAAACGAATCCAAGATTTGCTCAATCGACGATTCGAAGAAACGATTCTTGATCCTGACGAATACCTGGCACGGCTCACAGGAGAACCTATCAAAGAAGTTTGATGACAGCCTATGCGTGATTCTCGAAAACAGTATCTGATCGTCGGTACGTTTCTTGTGGTCTTACTTGGAACATTAATCGTGTGGCTTGGCATGCTGTCGGGTCTATCCCAGGCCACCCATCAGTACTATCTGGAGTTTGACAATGTCATGGGCCTAACCGAAGGGGCACAGATTCTTTATGAAGGCTATCCCGTTGGAGAGATTGAAACGATTCAATTTAGGCGCGGACCAACGGCAGCAGGCTATCGATTGTGCATCAGCATTCGCGAGGATTGGAACATTCCCAAAGATAGCTTGGCCATCATCACTCAGGCTGGATTTTTATCCGCCGTGGTTATCGATATTCATGAAGGGCATTCACCACAGATGCTGAGTCCGGGCGACCAAATCCCCAGTCAAGGGGCCACGAATATTCTCACCACCATGGCATCTGTTGCCAATCAACTTGGTGAACTGGCCGATACGAGTCTCAAACCGTTGCTGGATAATCTCACTGACGGAACCAGCTCACTCGATACGCTCGCGCAGGATGCACCGATTATTCTTGGAAATCTCAAAACCTTTACCACACATCTCAACGACACCACAGAGCAGCTGAACACACTGATCGCACAAAGCGGAGGTCATGTCGACACCATTCTGAACGATGTCCAAACCGCATCAGGTAATGTATCAGACCTCACCACAGATTTTCGCAGGACGTCAAAGCGTCTAGATCGACTAGTTTTTTCCTTAAATGCACTATTGAAGAACAACCAGAAAGACATTGATCACTCCATCAACGATCTCCATCACACATTGGAAATTGTCGCGAGTCACGTGCAAGAAATCAGTTATAACTTAGAAGCCACAACACGAAACATGAATGAATTAACATCCGAGCTGAGACAAAACCCCGGCGTCATTATACGCGGCAAGAAGATTCAAGACGATCACGATAACGGAAACTATTAATCGCTTCATTGACGAGTGGATCAATTGGCTATGACGTTGAGACAGATAATCATGAAATTCATCTCGGCCCTCATCGTTCTTGCAACATTTTCGTTTGGGGGATGCCTGGGAAGCCCCGCTCCGCAAGACCACTTTTATCGACTGGAACTTCCACCACCTGAATCATCGTTTTCCTCACCGCGGTTATACGGCACGATCCAAATCACACGGCCCTTGGCCGATGCACTCACCAGTGAACGTCATCTCCTGTATCGTACGATGACTGGAACAGCGCAAGTCCATCGTCATGCCTACCACCGATGGATCGACTCCCCCACGCTGATTCTCCAGCAACAAATCACTCAATACCTCCGACACTCAGGAATCGCCACACATGTGGTCACACCCGAACTACGAATCAAAGCGGACTACCGGTTCTCATGCCGCATTACAAGACTCGAACGAATTCTTGACGAGTCACCTAGAGTGATCATGGAACTTGAACTCGGCTTGACTCGGCTCCGAGAACGGGAAGCCGTCTTGTTGCAAACCTACCGTGTCGAACAACCGGCAAACGGCCCGAACATCTCTGCGGCGATTGAAGCATACAATCATGCGCTCTCAAAGATTCTCGATCAATTTCTGGAAGATACCTCAACCTTGCCTGAAGCCCTACGGTTGACACAGAGTCCCTAAATCTCAATTTTTTAAGATCATTTCACGATGTAGAGGATTCGGAATGCACCACTCTCGTCTCGCAGAGCGCGACTCACAGACTGATGATCATGTGGGACTCCGAACAGGGGAAATGAAAACACCACTTTAAAATATGACGCTGCCTAGCCAAGACATGAAACTCGAACAAGCCATCACCACGCGCATTCTCCTGAAAGAACGAATGACTCTCAGTGGAATGTCCTTTAAAGAAAACCCTTCGATAGCTGTTGGGCTGCTGTTTATCGTATTGGGCCTTGCTGCGCTCTCGGAAGCATTGGGATGGAGAGAAAACTTCCTATATTCAACTTATGTCCCCTTATGGATTGTTGGTGTGGGTGGAATCATCTGCCTAAGCGGCGGCCTATGGCTCACCGTCCATGGGATTCGTGACCGTCGACGTATTTGGAATATGAAACATGGGAAACAACAGTTATCTAGGACCCCTTGGTTATGGGACTATCCTTGGGAAGCACGGGGAGCCACCGATAGTTGCCTGAAGAGTGCACTTCGGAGTCTCATGGGACTGCTTCTGTTCAGTGTTGTGGCTTCACCTTTTAATTGGATGGCCTTTTTCTGGGAGGGGCGTTCATTCTTTTTGCAGGGAACCGTCGGTCTACTTGATCTCGTCATCATTATGAGCATTGGGGGACGATTCTTGACGAAACTCAGACAATACGTGACCTTTGGAAATAGCCGACTGGACTTTCACGATTTCCCGTATTTCCTGGGAAATCCAATGTCACTAACTCTCAAGAATGTTCCCTCGAATATTTCAACTCTTCACTTGACGCTTCGATGTATCGAGGAAGCTACCCCATGTGAAGAAACGAAAGATGAGATATCATCAGGTATCGCCTGCTACCAAGTTTACAATGATACCCAAATCCTAAAAAGAGAAAGAGTTCAACCCGGAGATAATCTGGACCTCTACTGGATGCTCCCAGAGGACGAAACACTCTCATCGACTCCCAGCGAACGACCAGCGACTTATTGGGAACTTGAAGTCACTGCAGCCGGACACCACCTGAACTACCAGAGCCGGTTCCTCTTACCCATTTACGCTCAACTATCAAGTTAAGTTTACATTGAGAAATTCAAATTCATACCGTCCCAATTTACAGTTCGCCTCCCGTCCTTGCAAATGATCTGCCGGAGTGGTATCGGTAAGTGAGCGGCAAAAAACTCAGAAGACTACCAAACGACAAAGCAGACCTAGATTATGACAAATAAAACCGTAAAAGAGCCATATGTAAGAGGAAATCCCGCGACGTCTGCACACAAGCACTCGTTACTATCCACACAATCTCCCCATTATCAGCAAAAATTAGTAGGCTTTATCTGTTATTGGCTTCCCCTATTCCTCTATGCCGGAACAATCGTTCTAGTCTCATCACTCTCTACACCAAAAATCCAATTCGAAGTAATGGCCCAGGCCTATCTCTCCATTTCAGTCAAATTTTTTTCACAAATGAACGATAAAATCGTCCATCTCATTGAATACGCCATATTAGGTTTACTCACGCATCGAGCCATTCGATACTCCTGGGGCAATCAACTAGGCGCATTTTCAGCGTTTATCACCATAATCGCCGTTGGACTTTTTGGGTGCACCGATGAATTTCATCAATGGTTTATCCCGTTACGAAAAGTGGAAGTCTTAGATCTCATGGCAGACATTACGGGAGGCTTCATCGGTATCGCACTATGGGAATGGGGCCGAACCCTCCCGGCAATTCGAGAGATTGAAGAACAAATCCTCTTGAAATTGCAACTCATCAAAAGTCTAGCCGCATCAAAGCTTTAAAACGATACGATTTTTATCGCCCACCTCAGTGCTCAAAACGCATTTGCCGTTTCGCCATTTTTCCAAACTACATCACAGGGCAGCTATTCGAGGCAATCCTTACTTATAGGGTCAGACTCGTTTACACGACACCTCACAACCTCCCTTCCCAACTAAATAAACTTCAACTATCACCTGAACTTTCACCCGAGCAGTGCCTCAATGGGTTCAAGACGAAATCCAATCACAGAGGTTGTCACTCAACTATAAAGAATTGGAGGAAACAGGCCGAAATATTATAGAGAGCATCAGTGCGGGAACCTCACGAGCCTCATCCTTCCTAGACTCTGACGTGGACACGGACCAACTCATACGCATCTCAGCCTTCCTTGGCTTTTTCGCCATACTCGCATGTTGGGAAATCTTTGCCCCGCGTCGCACCACACAAACAAATAAATCAACACGCTGGATCAACAACCTGGCCATGTCCATGACGAACACTCTAGTCCTTCGCACCATGTTCTTATCCGGGGTTTTCGGGGTGGCCGTGTTGGCGGAGACCTATGAATGGGGAATCCTCAACTCGATAATTTGGCCTGGATGGAGTGAAATTCTTGTGGCCATCATCGTGCTCGACTTTGTCGTTTATGGGCAGCACGTGCTGTTTCACACGCTACCGATATTATGGTGTCTGCATAAAGTCCATCATTCCGACATCGAACTGGACGTGACCACAGGTGTGCGCTTTCACCCAGGAGAGATCGTCATATCGATGCTGATTAAAATCGGGACCGTGCTAGTGATCGGCGCCTCTCCCGAGTCGGTACTCATCTTTGAAGTCCTGCTGAATGCCATGGCCATGTTTAACCACAGCAATATCCGAATTCCCTTGCAGATTGATGCGGGACTTAGGTGGATGGTCGTGACCCCGGATATGCATCGAGTTCATCATTCAGTGATTACCGAAGAAAGCAACCGGAATTATGGCTTTAATCTACCGTGGTGGGACCGAATATTTGGCACCTACCAAGCCCAGCCCTCTCTGGGTCATGATCATATGACTATTGGTCTTGAACGGTTCAGAGAACCTGCCCAACTGACCTTCACAAGCCTTCTGACATTACCATTCGTGGAGGAACGAGTTATTCAACAACCTGACCAACGTGCACTTGATCATATCGCACAAGGCAGTAAAACGAGACAGGATGAGAAAACCGTGAAGACTAACGAACAGGTCTTAACGACCAAATGTTCCAGCGTCACCCTTTCCCCGTAAACCCTGGTCTGGAAACAACCTTAAACAGATATAAAGAAGCAGGACAGAGGCAGAAGCCCCACCCAGCGAATGGCCAGTGGTCGTTATAGTTGTTGTGCCAATGGAGCCAGCTACGGTATTGAAAAATTGCGAGGCCAAATGGACTTGTGGTTCATCGAAATCATCATTGAATGCGATGGGGTAATCTACCAACGGTCCTTCAACTAACTGATTATCCGTCCCTCTATAGGAAATAATGGTCTCACCAACCCACTCATACGCTAGCGCATAGAAGCGGGCGGCTACCTCTGGACTATTCTCATTAGAATTCCACCGACCTGAAATTGTAGTGGTGCCAATTTGTGTTCCAATTTCGTCGCTAAGACCTTCTATTCCAGCATTGTAACCCCGGTTGTAGGAATTCAATGATAAAATGGCAAGAAATAAATCTTTGGTCATGTGCAGTCTCCTATCCTAAAAGAACCTGTACCTAAATTATTTGAGAGCTCATTATCCATAATTGCAACACTAGTGCTCCCATTCAGCCGTGCCTGTTTTTTTCGTAAAGCGCACCACCACCCCAACACTTGCTCAACCTTCCCTTCCGTCACATCCTCATCGGTAATCTCCAACGTGATGCGTTTGAGTGAGACACCAGGCCCAAACATGGCTTCCAGGTTATCTGGATCCACTTCCTTGACCGTCTTCGGATCATTGATATCCGTGAAGGTCACGAGCAGGGGATAATCTTTGGGGTGTATCTCCCTGATCTCCTGCACATCATCAATTTCACTTGCCCACTCTTCCGGTTGGGACACCACTCCACCCACCAGATCGTGAAACACCTTCCCCGTTAAATACGCATCATAGGTCAGTAAGGCGAACAGATATTGATTCTTCGGTAAGTCCACCACGACCGCCTCCCCGCGCATGTCGAGATCTCGAACACGACCTTCCGGAAGTAATTCTGGCAGCCTCCTCCCCGACATCGCCACCACACTGGAGCTCGCATAGAGCTGGCCACCCACGTTTACTTCTATGGTCATCTTCTGATGCCAGGAATAATATGGGAACCCAAGGAGCGCAGAGCCAGACACGGCCATCCCACAGGTGCACACCAGCATGAAGCCCAAGACACCTAGGCTTAATTTCGTGACAGTGAGTTTCCGCCCCATCACGCCTGCCCTAGATACTTGCTGTTCGTATTCTTGCACATCTCTTTTAATCTTTCCCTCATCCATGAATGCACCCTCCCGGTTCGTTTCGCTCTCGAATCTTGCCTACTCCTTCGCTTCTATTACATTATTCACCATCCCCCATTGGGATGGAGTAGACGCCAGAGACGCAACAATCTCTCTCGACATCCACGACCCCGCACAAACTTTACGCAACCGCACAATTGAAGAGTAGACGACGACGATTCGTTTCCTGAAAGTCATGCCTGTGAATCTCCGCGTTCTTAAAACGTAGCACAGACCTAAACATACGCCTATCAAAATAGAGAAGTTCCCTCGATTGCATCGAGCACAACACACATCTGAAACGCAACAGCAAATTAATCGTGTCTGACCCCTAATATGTGAACGATGAAATTTCAGCGAAGTTTGAGTACGGTATAGGGGGTAAGATAATACGCGAAGACAGAAAGACCCACACCCCATACGGCTCCGGGTAATCCGCGCATAAACACCCCAGCCAAAGGAAGGATAAAGACAATCACAATCATAAGAATGGCTATACGAGTATGGTGTTCGTAAAATAACTGTCGCTTGGAGCTCTGCAATGAATCGGTGAATGAAATATCGGAAGGTATGGGCATGAAGATAGAATGCGTATAGAAATAAACGCCATGAGATCATCAGGGAAATGGCGCTTGAAGACAGGTCCCTTTTAAAGAAGAACGATACCGATTTCTGCAGAGGTGTAGAGCTGAAATCTGCTCTTAACTTTCCATCATCTCTAATCGCGCATCAAATTCGTGTCCGCACGATACACATCGAATACAGTCGGATTCCACAATCGGCTCGTCATCCCGGATGCCCATGCCTCCACAATCCGGACATTGTGACAGATGCAAAACTTCGTCTTGGAGATTTTCATATCGGGTGCCGCGCAAGCAGTAAATCGGTTGGCCATCCAGCATCCACGGTTCGCAAGCTTTATTCACGACAGGCAGGGCAATGTAATGATGGTTGGCATAATCTTGAATCGCCTCATGTGTCGCCAATCCGTCTTTGATCAGCGCTCCGGTTTTCGCATCGTAAATCCCTGCATCTTTCACCACGGCTTTAGTTGGTCCCATCTGGTACCTCCATGTGAAAATTGTAAATGGATAAACGGCCATCGTGCTCCCTGCAGTATGCCATAATGAGCAACCGCAAGAAATAGAGAGATGCGCTTAAGAAAAAGGCCGTTATTCTCTTGATTTCGAGAAATGACCCATATCCTTCTTCTGCCATACCCTGATGAGGTAGGAAGTAGAAAGCAGAAAATGTCGGAAAATGACAGAATGAGAAGGGCTCACTCTGAATCGCGATGAACCGTATCTGGGGAAAAGGCAGGTACGCACACGGCCATATATTCCGCTCCACCCTGTTCTGGAGAGCTGTACCGAACCCATTCTCCCGGCAAACACACGATTGCTTGACCCGCGTAAACATCAAATGCTCCCTGCTCATGCTCAACACGGAGCATGCCCTGTAACACTACCGTGGTCTCCGTAAAGTCTGGGCGCTGCCCCGGTTCCGACCATCCCTGGGGCGAAACCATTCTTGCCACACTGATCGACTCATCATGTGTGGCGACCCGCCCCGCATATTCTTCAATGCGTTTTGGCTTGGTCCCGGCAGCAGTGATCACCGAAGGATCTTCAATCAATCGCGGCATCGAGGTGTCCTCCTTTTAATCCTCAAAGATGATGTCAGCGAGCAAGCCTAGTCCGTTAACAGACGAGTGTCAAGAATGCACAGAAAAGTGACAAGAAGATGTAGGGATTATGGACATTTTTTGAGTTACGTTGAATCAGTCCTGTGGTATGTTGTGACCCTATCGATCTCTCACATCAAAAGGATCTCTTAAAACCATGAAATCAGATTTTCACAACAACACGATCGCATCGGAATTGGGCATCACAAGCCAACAGGTCAAAGCGACGGTGGAGCTATTGGATGATGGCGCCACCGTACCGTTTCTCGCACGCTACCGAAAAGAAAAAACTGGCGGATTAGATGAAGTCCTCATTACGTCAATACGAGATCGAGTCGCACAACTGCGAGAATTAGACAAACGTCGAACCGCCATTTTGGCTTCGCTTGAGGAACAGGGGAACCTCACAGATGATCTCCGCCGTCAGATTGAAGCCGCAGGCACCATGACGACTGTAGAGGATTTATATTTACCATACCGACCGAAACGTCGTACCCGAGCCATGATCGCCAAAGAAAAAGGACTCGAACCACTGGCTCGAGCTCTTTGGGAGCAAGATGCGAAACTGAATGTTGAACTGGAAACGGCAAAATATCTTAACCCCGACAAGGGTGTGGAATCAGGAGACGAGGCATTGGCTGGCGCGCGCGATATCATGGCTGAATGGATTAATGAAGATCAGCAGGCCCGGGCATCGATGCGCGCGCTATATTTGGACCAAGGGGTGTTTAAGACAACCGGCATGCGAGGTAAAGATGTTCAAGGCAGTAAGTATCGAGATTATGCTGAATGGGAAGAACCCGTCTCAACCGCGCCCTCCCATCGCGTGCTGGCCATGCGACGTGGAGAACAGGAAGGGTTCCTGACCTTTCGCATCATCGTACCTGAAACTACCGCCCTCTCACGCCTGCACCGTCTCTTTCTCAAGGGCCAAGGACAAGCGTCAGATCAAGTCTCGTTGGCTATCCAGGACAGTTTTACCCGTCTCCTATCACTTTCAATGGAAACAGAAACCCGTGTCGTGACCAAATCTCGCGCCGATCAGACAGCCATTGAAGTGTTTGGACAAAACGTTCAGCAATTACTCATGGCCTCACCGTTAGGTCAAAAAACAGTGCTGGCGATCGATCCGGGGTTTCGTACCGGCTGTAAAGTCGTGTGTCTCGATCGGCAAGGGAATCTGTGTCATATGGAGACCATCTATCCTCACCAGGGAACCACAGCCGCAACCCAAGCCGGTGACACGATGATTGAGCTCTGCAAACGGTTTCAGATTGAGGCCATAGCCATTGGGAATGGAACAGCCGGAAGAGAGACCGAAGCCTTTCTTCGCGCATTGGCCTTGCCGGCCAATGTTCCCATCGTCATGGTGAATGAAAGTGGGGCGTCGGTCTATTCTGCCTCCGCAGTCGCTCGTGAAGAATTCCCTGATCAAGATGTGACCATACGTGGAGCGGTCTCAATCGGACGGCGGCTGATGGATCCATTAGCCGAACTTGTCAAGATTGATCCTAAAGCTATCGGGGTTGGACAGTATCAGCATGATGTGGATCAAACCATCTTAAAACAGAGACTTCAAGACATTGTCATCAGTTGTGTCAATCGTGTTGGTGTGGATGTCAATATGGCCAGCCCGCAACTTCTCACAGCCGTATCCGGCATCGGTCCACAACTCGCCACAAATATCGTGTCCTATCGACAAGAATATGGCCCATTTGAAAGCCGGGCAGCATTAAAGAAAGTCCCACGATTGGGAACCAAAGCGTACGAGCAGGCCGCTGGATTTTTACGCATTTCCGAGGGGCAGCATCCATTAGATGCCAGCGCAGTCCATCCAGAACGCTATCCTCTCGTTCAGGCCATGGCCAAAGACTTGGGGTGTAGCGTGAAAGAATTGATGCATGACACGGATCGACAACAAACCATTGATATCAATCGCTACATCACTGAAGAAGTGGGAATCCCAACGTTAAGTGATATTCTGACCGAATTGGCCAAGCCCGGCCGTGACCCACGCGAGCAATTTGAACCGGTAAAATTTGATGACAAGGTACAATCCATAGAACAAGTCGAACCCGGCATGATCCTATCCGGAGTCGTCACAAATGTGACAGCCTTTGGTGCGTTCGTCGACGTCGGCGTGCATCACGATGGCCTCGTCCATATCAGTCAGCTAGCCAATCGATTTGTGAGTGATCCGAATACTGTGGTCCACGTCAATCAGCAAGTGAAAGTGACCGTCATGGAAGTCGATATTCCACGTAAACGTATATCACTCTCAATGAAAGCCGTTCCCGGTAAGACGCTATAAGGACAAGGCTTCTCTTTCTAAATATTATTTGACATCATCCGAGGAACGCTGAGACTCCATACTTTTCTCAGAGTCCTTGCCTGAGAGACCTGGAACGATTTTTTCTTCACGCTCTGACAGTGAGTTGGCTTCAGAACCTGCCTGATCAGGAGGAAGAATTTCCGTCTCTTTCAGTTCTTCAACCTCACTCCCCGGTCCGTGCGGATCTCCCGTCAGGGCATGGCCAACAGGAGCGCCCCGTTGAATGTGCCGTGGAACATCTTTGGATGGATCAACAGCTGTAGGGTCATGCGGGGACGACATGTCTTCAGCTACCACACTAGATACCATGACGAGAATCGAGAGCATGACTCCAGGTAATATGTCGACGTACTTGTTCATATATCCCCTCCTGTTTTGTGACCGCTTCTTTAGGTACGCGTTATGAACTCATCGTTTCAGATTGCCAAAATCCGTGACGTGCGAACAATCGAATATCGAACCTGCTCATCCTATATGAGCGTACCAAAGGCTCTCGGCTAACGTCTTTAGACAAATGGAAAACTCGTTCGGCACAAATATCTACTCGGCCATGATCACCAGACAGGCAGGTTGATGAATCACCGCCTCCAACGGGTTAGAGCTTCATATGCTCAACGCTCTATCTCCCCTCCATTGACTCAGAACTTCGCAGGCAGAAATTCTCATGGAAAAGTCGTCACCATTCATGGTACGTTTGAGTCTTTTGTATAGGGCTCAGTACAGAACACTGATGCGTGGCTGATTCACGAAATCAACATCAAGATGAAAGTAAGACGACGGAAATACACACCAACCATGACAGAGTTCAGGCTTCATATCCATTCATAACCAAAGGAGATAGAGATGACGACAAAGTTGGGAATCTGGGGAATTCTACTACTATCCGTATTGATGTTTGGTACCGGGTGTAATACCTTAGAGGGCGTAGGCGAAGATGTCCAAGATGCAGGCGAAGAAGTCCAAGATGCTGCTGATTAAACGACATTGAGCTCCAAGAAGAGCGGAATTCCTTAATCACACAATGAGGAGTTCCGCTCATTCACAGAAGTCGTCCTGTCTGCTGAAAGCCATTGAGCGATGGCTTTTTCCAACGCATCTCGTTTGAGCGGTTTCGAGATGTAGTCATCCATTCCAGCCGCTAAACACTTTTCTCGATCTCCCTGCATTGCATTGGCCGTCATGGCAATGATGGGTGTCCATTTCTTAGCATTGGCGGCTGCGACTTGAGTCTCTGCTTCCTCCACTCGACCGCTCTCCAACATTGCTTCATGTGCCCGTATTTTCCGTGTCGCGTCATAGCCATCCATTTCCGGCATTTGACAATCCATTAACACCACGTCATAGGATTTTCTTGACAGTGCCTCGACCGCTTCAAGACCATTCGCGACGACATCAACCCGATGGCCAATCCGCTCCAACATGAGCACGGCAAGTTGTTGGTTGATCGTATAGTCGTCAGCGACAAGAATGCGAGCACTCTGCTGCGCCTCTCTCTCTCGTACCGTGTATTGGGTGATTAACGTACTCTCCAAGGTCTCAGTTCCCGGCTTCGTTTGGTTCAACACCATTTCCAAACATGCCAATATTTGAGATTTTCGTACTGGCTTGGTGAAATACCCTGAAAATCCAGCTTCACGGGCCAGTGCGGCATCACCCCGTCGGCCTAACGAGGTCACTAAGACTAATTTGGTCTCGGCAATCGTAGGATCGGCTTTGATCGCTTGGGCCAACTGCATGCCGTTCATGTCGGGCATTTCCCTATCCACAATCGCGAGTTCAAAAGGCATTCCTTCTTGGGCCGCAGACCGTAATACTTCCAAGGCATCCATTGAAGTCTCGGCCTCAACCCCTTTCATACCCCAATCGGTACAATATTGAACCAGTAACATGCGGTTAATGGGGTGATCATCAATGCAGCACACACGAACACCTTGCAACGATACGCTCGGAGAAACGTCCGGTTCTGTGCGATACGGTGGTTTGTTTAACCTGACGGTAAACCAAAACTGACTCCCTTGACCTGGCGTTGACTTCACACCCATCTCGCCACCCATTTGTTCGACTAATTTCTTACTGATGACCAACCCAAGCCCTGTCCCGCCATATTTCCGAGTGGTCGAACTATC
>BQIX01000021.1 GCA_021604145.1 Nitrospirales bacterium | reverse complement strand
GGAAATGGATGGCTTTTCTCTGACTAAGCACATTCGTCAAGACCCTCGTTTTGCTGGATTGCCTATTTTAATGCATTCTTCGTTGTCGGGTCGTTGTAATCTTGATAAGGGGAAATCTGTTGGAGTGACAGATTTCGTCACAAAATTTGATCCAAATGTGTTACGGGAAAAATTGATTCAACATGTTGCAACGTCAGGTGGATAAGCCCGCGACATTGTGACGACTAAGGGGAAACGATGAAGGTTTCAATGTATCGCATTTCAACGTGGACGTTAACTCCCAAATTGGTGGTTCTCCTCATTGTCTTTGCCATGATTCCGATGAGTGTCGTGGCCACGATCGGCATTTTTGCGAGTTATCAAATTGAGGATGTCGTAGGAAAACGATTGGCCAGTATGGCGCTTGGGTTAAGCGATAAAATCGATCGGAGCCTTTTTGAACGATATAGTGATGTCAAGGCATTTGGGCTCAATCATATCGTTGATGACCGAGAGTCATGGTATCAGACAAATGAGGAAAATAACGCGATTACTCGGACTATGAATGCGTATACGGCGAACTATCAAATATATTCATTGTCGATTTTGGTTGATCTGCAAGGAAATGTCATCGCGGTTAATAGCCGTGATCGTCTTGGGGAACCAATTGATTCCGCATTCCTGTATGCAAAAAGCTATCGTAGTAGCTCTTGGTTTCAAGCATTGAAGCAAGGTCACTACACGACGGAAATGCCATTTACAGAAAGTGGAAACGACCAGTTAAGCGGAACCTATATCGAAGATGTGCACATCGACAAGGATGTGCAACGTGCGTATGAGAGCCCAACAATGTTGACTCTCGGATTTTCCTCGCCTGTCTATCAAAATGGCGAAGTGATTGCCTATTGGTCCAATCGCATAAATTTTGAAGCCATTGGAAATCTCATTCAGCAAGCCTATTTGGAATTGGAAGCCTCGGGTTATCCGTCTGCAGAGTTAACGGTGTTGGATGGGAAAGGATATGTGATTGTTGATTATGATCCCAGTACACAAATGACAAAGGATATTGTGAATAATTTTGACGTGCTTTTCACGTTAAATCTTGTTGAGTATGGTATGGCTGCAGCAACACATGCCGTGAATGGCAAGACCGGGTACGATGAAGCGATGCATGCACGTAAGCGAATCCCCCAAATCGCCGGATACACGCATTTAAAGGGTGCGCTTGGATTCCCCGGCATGAATTGGTCGATCTTAGTTCGGGTTCCCGTCGATGAGGCGCTTGCTCAATCGATTGGTATTCAAAAAAATATTTTAATCGCTGTGTTCATCTGTTCAGGATTAGTGGTTTTGGCAGGTATTGTCATTGGCCGAAAAGTTGTTGCTCGTCTGAAGCCTGTGATGGAAGTTGTGGATCTTGCGTCTAAGGGAGACCTCTCGCGACGGGTGTCTGTGACGACACATGATGAATTAGGACTGATCGGCGTTGAGTTCAATAAGTTTATCGATCATCTGAATCATATCTTAAAGCAGTTTAACCAAGTGGTCCAAGCAGTGACAGCTTCTTCCGAAAAACTTTCAGCGAATGGCCAAGAAGTGGCACAAGCCAGTCGGGAACAGGCGAGTCAAGCGACACATGTCGCAACAGCCGTTGACGAAATGTCAGCGACGGCTGGAGAGATGGCTCGGAATGCACAGGTGCTGGCCAGTGCAGCACAGGAGGTCAATCATTCAGCTGTGAAAGGTGGAGAGATTGTCGCGAACTCGATTCGTGGTATGGAGACAGTAACAGCAACAATGCAAGCATCAGCCGACCGGATTAATGCGTTGGGAAAACGTTCGCAAGAAATTGGTGAAATTATTCGTGTGATCGAAGATATTGCTGATCAAACAAATCTGCTGGCATTGAATGCGGCCATCGAAGCGGCTCGTGCTGGTGAACAAGGTCGTGGGTTTGCGGTTGTTGCTGATGAAGTCAGAAAACTTGCTGAACGAACGGGGAAGGCAACCAAGGAAATCGCCAGTGTCATTGAAATGGTCCAACTCGGGACCAATGAAGCTGTTCAATCTATGGAGTCGGGAACAGTCGAAACACAAAAGGGAATGCTGTTAGCTCAGGAGGCTGGTGAGCGATTGAAGGAAATTGTTGAAGGTGTTCAACGAGTGGCAGATATGATTCATCAAATTGCCGGATCGACAGAAGAGCAATCACTGGTTTCTGATCAAATTGCACAGAATATTCAAGCCGTGGCCAGTCTTAGTCAACAAAATGAAGGCAGTGTTGGGCATGTTGCAACTGCAACGGGCGATTTGGCACGCATGGCGTCGGAGCTTCAGGATTCGATTGGCCGTTTTCGATTAAACCCCTAACTCGTACGGATGGGAAGACTCGTTGTTCTCGTAATGAAAGGAATGCTGGCATGAAGAGCATGAAGATCGGGATGAAGTTGGTGTTATCGCTAGGGTGCATCACGATGGTGGTGATCTTCATCTCTCTTCTATTTCTCTTCAACCAAGAGGAAAGTCGACTATATGCCTTGCTCGAAGAACGAAGTAAAATGGTTCAGACTCAAATGGAGGTCACGCGTGCCTATATTGCAAAGAACTATGTTGGCAAAATGAAAAAGTCGAGCATCGGGTCGGAGATTATGGTTGCTCGTGAGCATGGAGTGAATCCTCAGGCAATTCCCTTCCCGGCCACAGCCACTCAAGAAATCGGGAAAGCCCTCAGTGAGAAAGGAATTTTTCAGTCCCGGCTCATCAGTGATCAGCCGATGAATCCAGCCAATGCTCCAACAGACGAATTTGAGCGAAAGGCTTTAGAGGCTGTTATGGCTGGTGCTGACTCTTTTTCTTCAGAAGAACTGTTGAACGGTGTGCTGACCTATCGTCGAGCGAGTGCTGATAGAGCCTCAGAGCCTGCCTGTGTGAATTGCCACATTGATAAGCAAGTGGGAGATGTGATCGGCGTATTGTCGGTTTCTATGCCGATGAGCCAGGCGTATGATGATATGAAGGCCTCAATAATACGAACGGGTGGATTATTGACGACTATTCTTCTGATTTGTGTGGCGTTTGTCTATGTGTCAATCCAAAAGCTTGTGTTGACGCCGCTCCGAAGTTTGACAACGATCTCAAAAGATATTGCACAGGGGCAAGGCGATTTGACGAAACGAGTTCCAATTGTGAGTCATGACGAAATTGGTGAACTGGGACGATACTTCAATTTGTTTATTGAGAAAATTCAACGCTCGATGGGAATGGTCGCCGAAGCCACCAGTCGTATTGTCTCATCAGCGACCGACCTTTCAGCAACTTCAGAAGAGTTGTCGAAAAATTCGGAGGGGCAAAACACACGGATGATACAGTCGACCTCTGCCGTTGAAGAGATGACGATGACCGCAAGTGAAGTCGCGCGTAATTCAACCGAAGCCGCTCGCCTTGCCAATGACACGTCAGAAACAGCTCGAACTGGGCATGAGGTCATGCTGCAAACCGTAGCCGGTATGGAGCAAGTCTCCGAAGCGGTTGGACAATCATCGAATATTATCATGACGCTCGGAAAGTCCTCCGATCAAATAGGCGAAATTGTGCGTGTCATCGAAGATATTGCTGATCAGACGAATTTACTTGCCTTAAATGCCGCAATTGAGGCGGCTAGGGCTGGGGAGCAAGGTCGTGGCTTTGCGGTTGTTGCTGATGAGGTAAGGAAATTGGCTGAACGGACCACAAAAGCGACAAAAGAAATTGGCGATATGATTCGACAGATTCAGGACGATACCAAAAAGGCCGTTGCCTCTATGGAAGGTGGGACACAACGAGTGATTGATGGTGTGGAGTTGGCCAACAAGACAGGAGATGCGCTTGAAACGATACAGGCCATGGTGGATCAAACGACGCAAATGATTCAACAAATTGCTGATGCGGCAGAGGAGCAATCTTCTGCCAGCCGGCAAATTGCTAGTGATCTGGACGCGGTAGCGCAAAGTTCGAAAGAATCAACAGGTGGTGTTTCTGAGTCGGCGAAGGCTAGTCATGATTTGAGCGTACTTGCCATGGAATTACAGTCATTGGTTGGTACGTTTCGTATCTAGAAAGCAGTCGCGCTCTGTTTCGTTCCTGTCGATAGCTTTCTCGGCATCTAGGATGCCTTGGAGTCAGGTGGTAATGGAGGGTCAGGAAGCGACGTTGGTTTGTGTCCCTGTCGCTGATTCACGGTACGTTCAAGTAGGCCTACCGAGTCTTTTAGAAGGTCTGCAGCGCAAGAGAGTGTGACGTGGAGTTGTTGCATGGCATCGCTCCATCGACCCTCTTTCTGCAATTCTTGGAAACGGCGATGTTGTTCTTGGAGGATTGCCTTTTTGGCATCAAGCATGAGGCGTTCAGCTTCGGTACTAGGATGACGGTTCATGGATATTTCCAATCGTTAATATAAATATTTATGATAGTAGGCAGACTATCAGAGGCTCAAATGACCTTTCAAGAATCCGTTTTCGCATATTCTTTGAGGTTACCTGTGAATAGATGAGGTTCATGAATGATGAGGTCTGAACAGTGGACGATTGGGTGACAATGAGCTCAAAAATTCGTGTGCTCGTAGTTGATGACTCGACGTTTATTCGTCAGGCCATCGCTCGAATGCTTTCCAAGTCACCTGACGTCGAGATTGTGGGACAGGCACGAAATGGTGAAGAAGCCATTATGATGGTGAAAGAATTATTGCCAGACGTGATGACGTTAGATATCGAGATGCCCAGAATGAATGGATTGGATGTGCTTGAAATTGTGATGCGGGAATGTCCGCTTCCAATCATCATGGTGAGTTCCTTGACTGAAGAATCCGCGAAGGAAACGCTTTTGGCTCTCGAATTAGGTGCCGTAGACTTTATTTCCAAGCAATTGAATGGTTCGCTGTTAGAAATTTCGAAAATTGAAAAAATCCTGTTGGAGAAAATCAGAACGGCATTCTGGTCGCGCGGTAAAATTGTTGGACTGAACACCAAGAGAAAAGATCAACAGAACCAAAGAATATCTGTCTCGGTTTCTCACCTTGATCGTCGATTCGCCCAGACAAATGGAGGAAATTCTCATGCCCCTCAAGATTTGCCTGAATTATTAGTGATCATTGGCGCTTCCACAGGTGGACCAAAAGTGATTCAGGAAATGTTAATGGAATTTCCTTCGTGTTTACCGTGTGGAGTGATTGTCGTTCAACATATGCCAAAATTTTTCACTAATCCATTTGCCGAACGTTTAAATGAACAATGTCCATTGATCGTGTGTGAGGCGAAAGATGGCGATCTTGTTCACGCAGGAAAAATCTTTGTTGCACCTGGCGGTCATCATCTTTCCATGGAACGAGTCGGAACGGGCCCCCAGGTTTCATTGCGGATATCATCTGAACCAGCCAATTTGCCGTATCGACCATCGGTGAATCTGGCGATGGAATCCGCAGTTAAAAGCTTTGGATCCTCACTTATTGGCGTGGTGCTGACAGGGATGGGAAACGACGGGGCGAAGGGGATGCAGGCAATCAAGGCTGCAGGTGGCTGTACCCTTGTTCAAAATGAAGAAACCTGTATTGTCTATGGGATGCCGAAGGCTGTTCTTGAGGCAGGACATGCAGAGGCGGTGGTCCCCATTTCAAGTATGACTTCAGAAATTATGAAACGAATTTCCCGAATAGCAGAACGGAATGTTGTACGGCCGATGGAAGTGAATAGATAAGAGAGTCGTGGACAGAGTGGGTACTCGATCAGAGTGCGACGGAGGTGTGATTGATGTCTGAACAACAGATGCAGGTCATGATGGCCATGGATGAGTTGAACGAAGAAGGTGGGGAACTTCTTCAACTTGTGAGTTTTCATGTCGGGGATGAAGAATTTGCCATCGACATTCTTGGTGTACAAGAAATTATTCGAATGGTGGAGCTCACGCCTGTTCCCAATGCACCCTATTTCGTTGAAGGGGTGATTAATCTTCGTGGGAAAGTGATTCCTATTTTGGACTTACGTTCCCGATTCGGGTTGCCTCCGGCTGAACGCACAATAGACACCAGAATTATTGTTGTCGAGATTGAGAAAACGGTTCTTGGATTTGTGGTGGATTCTGTAGAGGAAGTTCTCCGGTTACCGGAAAGTCTCATTGAGACGCCTCCCAGTACTGGTCGTGGAGGAAGTGCTGAATTTCATAAGGGTGTCGGTCGAGTGAATGGACGTTTGTTGATGTTACTTGATCTTGGCCAAATTCTTGGTGTGGGGACAGGCAGTTAATTTTTAGGATCGTAAGCCATGGATATACTGACAGTCATTGGGCTCGTGGTCGCAGCCGTTTCAATTCTAGGTGGACAGGTGCTAGAGGGTGGCCATATTAGCTCAATCGTCCAGCCCACCGCCGCGTTAATCGTATTTGGCGGAACGATTGGGGCGGTGATGATCAACTATCCGATGGCCATTTTCATGAAAGCCATGGGTAGTGTGGGGATGGTGTTTGGGAATGTCGCTGTCGATCAAAAAGGGATTATCGCACAGATTGTTGAATTGGGAAATGTGAGTAGAAAGCAGGGGTTATTAGCATTAGAAGGACAAATTAAAAATATTGCGGACCCGCTCATGGCGAAAGGGGTTCAGTTGGTGGTTGATGGTACGGAACCTCCTAAAATTCGAGAAATTCTTGAAGTAGAAGTCGGCATGTTTGAAGAAGAATATACCTTGGCCGGTAAGGTGTGGGAAGCATTTGGGAGTTATGCGCCAACCGTTGGCATTCTCGGAGCTGTGATGGGATTGATTCATGTGATGGAAAACTTAGCGGACCCTTCCTCGTTGGGAGGTGGTATTGCCGTGGCATTCGTGGCCACGATTTATGGGGTGGGAGGAGCGAATCTTGTCTTTCTTCCCTTTGGCGGAAAAATTAAATTAAAGGCCAAAGAGATGATTGTTGGAAAACTCATGGTCATAGAAGGACTCGTCTCGGTTGCGCAGGGGGAAAATCCTCGCATGATAGAGGAAAAGCTGAGTGGGTTCCTCTCTGAAGCCGAGCGAAAGAAATCCTGATGAGTCAACAAAGACAGAAGATGAGGCTGTTTCGTTGAAAAAGAAACACGAAGAGCATGAAAATCATGAACGTTGGTTGGTATCGTATGCTGACTTTATCACGTTGCTCTTTGCGTTTTTTGTAGTAATGTATGCCGTATCTTCAGTGAATGAAGGAAAGTATCGGACGTTGAGTGAGTCGTTGGTTAGTGCATTCAGCAATCACAAGCCAGCGGGAAGTCCAACCATTGTTGAATTACCATTTGAGAAACGTAAAGAAGTGCTGACAAATGAAGAGTCGAAGATCAGGCATAACGTTCGTGCATATGTGAAGATTGCAAACGCAATACAGAGCACGAAACTTCCAGATGGGGTATCAGTGACGTCTGGGAAACGAGGGTTGAATATTCGTATTTCTGATGACGCATTGTTTGCTAGCGGAAGTGCCAGTATTCGTCCTGAGGTCAAGGAATTTTTAGACTTAATCTCGGGGTTGGTGAAAGATCTGCCCAATTATATTAGTGTCGAAGGTCATTCCGATTCTGTCCCCATTCGTGCTGCAGCCTTTCCTTCGAATTGGGAGTTGTCGGCCTCACGAGCAAGCGTTCTCGTTCGATATTTTACCGATGTTCGCGGGTTAGATCCTCAGCGATTTTCCGCCATAAGCTATGCCGGCTATCGTCCTGTCGCCTCGAATGATACAGCCAAAGGTCGAAGCGCCAATCGTCGTGTTGAAATTGTCATTCTTCGCCATACCCATGCCCCGACGCTGCCCCGAAATCCCTTCGTCAATCCCTGATATATCGATACCGACAGGCACTTTCTTCAAGAGCTGGCGTTTTGTGTAGACCCTTTCTCCTATGAATGGATGTGGATTGATGGGTAGACAAGACCCTTGAGTCGGCAAGTTTTTCCTCTTGAACGATTAAACACCATAAACATGCCAAAGGTCACATTGGAAGAAAACTGTGTGTGATTCTGATGGTATTGGACTGTGTGAAGAGATTTGTCTAATCTTTCACGATTTTCTTACCGTATTTCGCATCTCTGCCCTGTATCTTTCATATTTTTGTACCTTGGCATGTCCGTTGCTTCGATAGTCTTCAGATTAATTTTGTCAGGAGAAGACTATGAATCGTGGTATTTATCCGCCGTTAGCTGGGGCTATCTCTTTTGAACGACGGTTGGAAGTGCTTTCTCATAATATCGGCAACGTCAATACTACGGGGTATAAGAAAGACAAACCTGTGTTTGAAACCATCCTTGGTAGCGTTTCAGGACGGCCAATCGCAGGCATGGATTTGTTTCCCCGCGTTGGGAGAATTATCCCGGAAGTTGAACAGGGGACGCTCGAACAAACTGGCAGAACATTGGATGTCGCACTCAACGGACCAGGATTTCTGGTAGTCAAGACGGCGGATGGAGATCGGCATTTTCGAGGTGGACGTCTCTTTCAAAATGAAAATGGTGAACTCATCACTCACGCGGGAGATCCAGTGTTAGGGAAAGCGGGATCAATTAAGGTTCCACCAGGAGAGGTGGCGATCGATCGCAATGGGGAAGTGAGTGTCAATAATACAGTGGTTGGCCAATTGCGAGTTGAAACACTTCCCCCAACGACGACTCCTGTCAAGGCAGGTGATTTATACTGGATTATTCCAGAACAGGTTCAAGTCGCGACGAATACGTCGATTCAACAGGGCATGTTAGAAAAATCCAATATTAATCCGGGCATGGATATGGTGGAGTTGATTAAAGTGACCCGGGCGTATGAGCAAATGCAAAAGGCCATTCAGACAATGGATGAATTAGCCAGTCAAGTGATTCAGGTCGCACGGGTCCAAGGGTAAGCGAGAGATGATGCGTGGGTTTTCTTGTGAAGTGTAGCTCCCACGAGTTTGAGATGGCGAATGAGATCTTGAGTTGATGTCTGAAATATCAGAGGGGAAATCAATATGATTCGTGCAATGCATACCGCGGCAACTGGCATGTTTGCTCAGCAATTAAATATCGATACGATTGCGCATAATTTAGCCAACGTGAATACAACTGGGTTCAAGAGAGGACGCGCAGAGTTCGCCGATTTACTTTATCAAATTCAACGATTGCCAGGGTCAAGTGCGTCAACGGTTGGCGTCTTTCCTGTTGGAATTCAGGTTGGGCTTGGTGTTCGTCCCGTGACCGTATCGAAGGAATTTGTTCAGGGAAACTTAAAGCAAACGTTTAATGATTTGGACTTGGCGATCGAAGGCCGGGGAATGTTTCAAGTGACCCGTCCTGACGGCACGACCATGTATACCCGAGGTGGTTCGTTTAAACAAGACAGTACTGGGACTGTCGTGACGGGAGATGGGGATACGCTCGTTCCATCAATCACGGTTCCTTCCGGTACATTAAAAATTGACATTGGTAAAGATGGCACTGTCTCCGCTCTGCTGCCTGGTGTCGCGACGTCGACACAGATTGGACAGATCCAAACCGTTCGATTTGATAATCCTGCTGGCCTTGTCGCCCAAGGTGATAATTTGTTTATAGAAAGTGCGGCTTCCGGTCCTGCCCAGCAAGGGACTCCCGGGTTTTCAACGGGTTTTGGTCTCATTCAGCAAGGATTTCTCGAAACTTCGAATGTCAATATCGCTGATGAAATGGTCAACATGATCATTGCGCAACGAAGTTATGAACTGAATGCCAAGGCCATTCAAGCGTCAGATGACATGATGCAAGTGGCGAATAATCTAAGGCGGTAAGATATGAAGCGAACCCTGATGTGTAGCTTGTTCCTCAGTCTGTACTTGAGTGGGCCGAATGTTGTCTCGAGTGAGCCGGTCTTTGCTAAGACCATCGCCCAGACTCAAACTGAGGCTCAGCAGGTGGAGGTGAGGCAGCTCCAGCAGACGATTATGAATGAACTGCAAGCACATGTCGATTCAAAAAATATGCAGTTAGAGGTTCAGGTGTTATTTCCCAAAAAGTCAATTGAAGTACCTGGCGGACGTTTAGGGTTGAAGGTTCAGAATGATCGATTTAACAATTTAACGGGCCGTCGGGCGTTCCGTGTGCAACTTTCGGTCGATTCTCAATTGGTGAAGACTGTGAGTGTGGTGGCATCGGTGACCGCACGTGTTGAGGTGATGACGCCTGTGCGTTGGATTAGAGTCTACGAAGTGTTGACGCCAAAGGATCTCATGAAAAGATCCGTGAATCTTCGAACATTGAATCAAGATGTTTTGATGGATTCCAAGAACATTATTGGGAAGCAAGCCACACGTTCTTTGCCTCCTCATCAACCGCTTCGGTCTTCGTTTGTCGCTGAGCCACCGCTCGTTCACAAAGGTGATCGAGTGATGATTGAGGTGAGGCGGGGAGGGCTGTTTGTTCAAACGCTCGGTGTGGCGAAAGCTTCAGGGCAATCTGGAGAGCTCATCACGGTCACAAATCAAACATCGGGTCGTGATGTTCTGGCGATGGTACGGTCGGCAGGAGTCGTCGAGGTCAGATTTTGAGAGCCTGTCAGACACTGAAATGTATGAATCCACATGTGATCCTTATTGTGGGCTTGATGACGTTGGTATACGGATGTGCGACTCCGTCACAGCCCTCCCAGAAAGTTGAAGACGAAGTATTTGAGCAACCGCCGTTGACACTTCCCGACACAGCAGGTTCGTTGTGGCAAGAAGAAAATGGTCGTGCGTATTTATTTGAAGATCGCCGGGCAAGCCGTATTGGTGACATCGTGATTGTTGAAATTGTCGAGCAGCATCGAGGGTCCAAGTCGGCGAATACCACGGCTGATCGTGAATCGACTTATAGAAATACGATTGGTGGTTCGATATTCGGTTTTAATAATTTTGCATCGACCTTCATAGAAGGACTCGGTCTGGATTCGAGTACGGAGAATGAATTTGAGGGAAGTGGGTCAACTAGTCGTGAAGATACCTTAACCGGTACGATTGCGACACGCGTGACCGAAGTCTTGCCAAATGGAGACTTGAGGATTACGGGGCGAAGAGAAGTAACAGTGAATAGCGAAAAACAGACGATGATTTTGAAGGGTATTGTCCGACGAATTGATTTGGATACGACCAATACGGTGATTTCTTCTGCGATTGCTGAAGCCAAAATTGAATACACTGGGCTCGGCGTGGTGGATGATGTGCAACGCCCTGGTTGGTTAGTCAGAATTCTCGATTGGATCATTCCGTTTTAATGATCGTGAAAGGCCAGTAATACACCATGAGACGTAGTGCGAGAAACGGTTTGCCAAATACTTCCCGATCATCTGTGGGCTTAGCCCAAACGATACTCATGACATTGCTTTGTGTTCTCATCCCTCTGCCGGGAGATGCGGCACGGATAAAAGATATTGCATCGATTGAGGGAGTACGTGAAAACCAACTGATTGGCTATGGCTTAGTTGTAGGTCTGGATCGTACCGGGGATTCCGTCGTCGGTGGGCAGTTTACGGCCCAGGCAATTCTTTCCATGCTGAATTCCATGGGCATTAACCTCAAAGTGAATCCGATTCAGTTACTCACAAAAAATACTGCCTCGGTCATGGTGACGGCTAAACTTCCACCATTTGCTCGACCTGGAATGAAATTAGATATTCAAGTTTCTTCATTGGCCAATGCGAAGAGTCTTAAAGGGGGAACATTATTGCTCACCCCATTAAAAGCTCCGAACCAGCAGGTGTACGCCGTTGCGCAAGGTCCGATTTCTACGTCAGGGTTTGAGGCTGGTGCCTCCGGCACATCGGTCACGAAAAATCAACAGTCTGGAGGTATTGTCCCGAGTGGAGCCATTGTTGAAAAGGCTGTGGATTTGAGCATTGAAAAGTGGAAAGCCTTTTCGTTGAGTATCCGGGAAGCTGACTTTACCACCTCGCTTCGTGTCGCGGATGCCATTAACACACATTTTGGGGAAGGGGTGGCGTTACCGGTGAGTTCAGGACAAGTGAAGGTTGTGACGCCAAAAACATTTCAGGGCAAAATTGTTCAATTGATCGCAGCCGTCGAAGGGCTTGATGTGGATGTTGATGTTCGGGCGAAGGTTGTGGTGAATGAACGGACTGGAACGATTGTCATGGGTGAACATGTGCGATTATCGAGTATGGCCATATCGCATGGAAGTTTGACAATTAAGATTAAAACGGAATTTGATGTCTCACAACCGGAAGCGCCAGGTCTCATTGGTGGGGCCGCTGGTGAAACGGTTGTCACCGCTGAATCTGAGACGACGGTTGAAGAAGAAGCTGGGCAGGTGATTCAAATTGATCAATCTGTCACCTTAGGCGATCTCGTCAAAGCCTTGAATTTTATCGGTGTTTCTCCACGAGATCTCGTGGCGGTTTTGACAGCAGCAAAAGCGGCAGGTGCACTTCAGGCAGACATGGAAATGATTTAAACGACGAAGAAAATGAACAAATAAGTTGCACGAGACATCTGTTGTTAGGCCAGTTCGAACGTCGTAGGAGACGAAAGGAGTTTTGAACCGTGGGAGAAGGCATGATCGGTCCGACACATATTTCACCAATTGATACTCTTGAGACCGCTCGGCTTGAGAATCTTCAGAAGTCGCGCAATCCTGAAAATATACGACAAGCCGCCCAAGAGTACGAAAGTTATTTCTTGGCCTATTTAATGAAAGCGATGAGAGAAACCGTTCCCAAGGGGAGCTTGACTGCCAATCCTATGGGGGAGACGTATCATTCGTTTTATGACGAAGAAATTGCGAAAAGAGCTGCACAATCCGGAGGGATTGGTCTCGCTGACTTTATGCTGGCTTCTTTGGCGGAAGCCCCTTCTCAACCTCTCCCGCCTCAATCGTTATCGCAGGCTCCTCTCAAGACCTAGTCGTTCGTTAGTGTTTGTCGATGACTAGTTAAGTTCTGGCTCATAGTCTCCGATATAGTGATATAGAAGGAGGCGAGGTACTTATGACTATTCCCAGTCTGGATCCGACTGGTGAGCTGGGTCGCTTGTTTACCGCAATCCAGCCTAAAGCGGTTGCCCCCAATGATCAACGTCAGTCGAGTCACGTGTCAGGAGCCCGCACGTACGATGATGTGGCTCTATCGACCTTGGCTCAAGAAGTTCGAGATCTCACAAAGCAGGGCGTGCAAGAGCCTGATATTCGCCCTGATCGCGTGCAGGCTGTGCGGGAAGCGATTGAACGCCATCAGTCCCTGGCCAGTTCTGAACAGGTCGCTGATGCGTTGTCGCGTGACACCATACTCAATGCGCTGGCTGTCTCCTAATTTTTCGAATCTGAAAGGTGTATCGTATGACAGCAACAAGTGGCTGGGAACGGCTTCGGCTTCTTTTTCAAGATGAGTGTCTTGCCTATGAGCATTTAACGGAATTGCTTCATGAGGAACGGTCAGTCTTACGGCAGTCTGACTATTTAGCGCTCCTCGATGTCTCTCGCCGAAAAGAAGTAGTTTTGATTCGCATTCGATCCATAGAAGAGGAACGTGTGGACTGCGTGAAGATGCTACAACCGGCCACGGCCCCTGAAGAACCACTGGCTTGGGTGGCGCAGTCGACATCGCCTGAGGCTGGTCCCGCGAAAGACGTGTTAAAACAACTTGTTGCTGTTGGCCAACAGGTCAAGAAACTCAGCGAACAGAATACGGGATTAATCAGTCGTGGACTCCAAATTGTGCGTGATGCGATGCATATTGTGCAGGAAGGTTTGGGCGCAAAACCGTTGTATGGGGAATCAGGGTGTTTAACGTTTTCCTCAGCGACCACTTCGCTGAATGTGGAAGGGTAGGGGCCAATGTCTGGGATTGGACATCTGTTTGAAATTGGAAGAACAGGCATTCGTGCCCATCAACAGGGGTTGGCCACGGTGTCGCATAATATCAGTAACATTGAGACTAAAGGCTATTCTCGTCAGGAAGTCGTCCTTGAAGCCGCATCACCCGCCAATGGTCAAGAAGCCTCTGGTGTGCGGGTCACCGAAATTCGACGAAATGTCGATGTCTTTCTGGAGCGGCAAATCACGAAATTAAAGGAAGATGTGGGACGACTTGACGCACGACACAACTATCTGCTTCAAGCCGATGGGGCATTGACTGAGGGTGACAGTAATGGAATTGGACATGGTTTGACAGAATTTTTCAATGCGGTACGAGATGTGGGAACAAACCCTGAGGGGGCCGTTCAGCGAACGGTGTTGTTGGGAAAGTCTAATTCGTTGACTGATGAAGTGAATCGAGCTGCGGAGACGCTCGATCAAATTCGTCGGGATGCTGATGGAGAGATTGGGCGACATTTGACAACCGTCAACGGATTAGCCACGGAAATTGCGACATTGAATGATTCGATTTATCACGCGGAAGCCAGTGGCGGGGCCGCTCACGATCTCCGTGATCAACGTCAAGTTCGTGTCAATGAAATGGCCGAACTGGTTGAGGTGTCGGAAGTGGAAATGCGAGATGGGTTAGCGATTATGGTCGGTGGTCATCTCTTAGTCAGTGGCAATCATGCCAATACCCTCGTCCAAACTCCTGATGCTGATAATGCACCGTTTAATGATATTTCCATTGTACGGAATGATGGGACAACCTTGTCCATCACGTCGAGAATCAATGGCGGGCGAGTAAATGGACTTGTGACGCTTCGTGATACGGATATCGTGAGTTTTCAGGACCGCTTAGATCGTTCCGTTGCGGTATTGGTGAACGAATTTAATCAGCAGCATGAGGTCGGCTACGATCTTGATGGTGACACTGGGAACCTATTTTTCTCGGCACTCAGTCCTGAAGCTCCTGTGGCGAATGACCTGAATACAGGCGGAGCGGTAGGAACCTCGGTGGCGGTCTCCACCGCGAGTTCCTTGACATTCAGTAATTATGAAATCGCCTTTACCAATGCCACGACCTTTGATGTGCGTGATACGACAAACGGAACCACGGTTCTCAGTGGTCAACCCTATACGTCGGGCAACAACATTGTGTTTGATGGTTTGACGGTGGTGATTACCAATGACTCTGGAGCGCCTGCTGCCGATGATGTGTTTACGGTGAGTGCCCATAAAGGGGCGGCGACTGATTTGTCTGTGGCGATTACCAATACTGATGATATTTCTGCATCCTCCACGGCGGCAGGGGTGCCTGGAAACAATCTGAATGCGTTGGCGCTCGTGGATATTCATACGGCACGACAAAGCACATTAGGCAGTACTACGCTGAATGATTATCATGCGATTACGGCAGGTAATGTTGGTAGTACAACACGCGAAGTCAGTTTTTCCCTGACGGCGAAAGAAGCTGAAACGGAACAAGTCGAGACGTTTCGTGAAGGGGTTTCAGGGGTGTCCTTGGATGAAGAGTTGACTCATCTCTTAAGTTTTCAACGGGCGTTCGAGGCATCGGCGCGTCTAATTAATGTAGCGGATGAATTGCTGCAAACGGTGCTGGCGTTAGGCCGATAAGTCCTATTGATGTTTCATTCAGATGAATCGTTCATTGCAATTCTGTTGGAGTGTATGCCATGCGAGTCACAGATCGGCAACAGACACAGGCATTATTGACGGCTGTACAGAATATACGGCAGGGTATTTTTGACCGGCAAGAACAAATTTCTTCCGGGAAACGTGTGAATCGGCCTTCTGATGACCCGGCGGCGGCTGAGCGAATTAGTCAGTTTAAAAATACTCTACAGACAACGGACCGTCGACTTTTTTCCGTCAATGAAGGCATTGGACGACTCTCGGTCTCAGAAAGTACTTTTGCGACGGTGGGCAATGCAATCCAGCGAGGCCGGGAGCTCGCTATTCAAGCACGAAATGATACCAATTCCGATGTGGAGCGGGCCAACATCGGAAAAGAAGTCAACCAATTGTTTCAATCGCTTTCCGGCCTGGCGAACACCCAATTAAATGGTCGTTCTATTTTTGCCGGTCATGAAACGCAGGTCGATCCCTATGTCCTTGGCTCGGTCAACACGTCACTGGGTGCAAATAATGCTGGTAGTGGAACCGTGTCGGGTGTCGTGTCGACGGCAGCGGCTCTTGAACCCCATCTGTATGAAATTCAGTATAACGGGACGAACTTTGATGTGTTGAACCTGACAACGGGAGAGACTGAAGTTTCCGGAGGAGGGAGTCCGTTGGCTTTTGACGGGTTAACCGTGACTATGGGGGGCGTACCATCAGCGGGTGATGTCTTTTATGCCAGATCAGGGTATACCTATCAAGGGGATTCGAACGATGTTGCCGTGGAAATTGGAGACGGCAAAACTGTGAGTTCTAATGTGGCTGGTAATCGAGTCTTTTCCGGACCAACCGTGGATCTTTTTACCGTCTTTCAGGATTTCCATCAAGCCTTAGCGACGAATGATGTCGACGGAATTGAAACGGCTATTGCCACTCTTGATACGGCATTATCACAAGTGAACAATGCTCGGGCTGATGTGGGGGCACGAGTGAACCGATTAGATACGGTGAAGGAAAGTTTGAGCCTCGTTCATCTCACGATTGATTCACTTCGGTCCGATTATGAAGATGCGGATTTTGCTAAAGTCGCGACAGAACTTTCCTCACTTCAAGTGAACCTTCAAGCGTCGTTGTC
Source organism: Nitrospirales bacterium (assembly GCA_021604145.1). Classification (GTDB taxonomy): domain Bacteria; phylum Nitrospirota; class Nitrospiria; order Nitrospirales; family UBA8639; genus JAGQKC01. The sequence goes on along the minus strand of BQIX01000021.1, from coordinate 3,517 downwards.
TGTGCTCACTCGTCAATTTGAAACCAGTCTTCTTAACTTTCTTCGTTAAGGGATTGTATTTCGAGATCTCATTTTTGCTCCTTTAGGTTCCTGTTTTCTTCTCCGATAAGTTCAATACAGATACTCATTGATTAATTTATGCGTGATAATTGGAGCCATTCCAGAAGTGTATCGTGATGTGCCCTGTCTCACTGACAGCGTATTGGAACCTGGGTGGCTGTCTTTCTGAAACTTGATACGTCATTCTCAAAAGGAAACGGTTGTATGCGAGTCTTAGTGGCTGATGATGATCCTCTGACATTGCACATGGTGGTTTATCGTATGCAACAGTGGGGACATGAAGTCGTCACGTGTAACAATGGTGAAGAGGCCTGGAAAATCTTACAGTCTAATGACTTACCACAGGTGGCTATCCTTGATTGGATGATGCCTGGGCTTGATGGGGTGCAGGTGTGCCAAAAGGTTCGGGCTCGTTCAGGTGATCCGTACGTGTATGTAATTTTATTAACGGGGAGAGATGAAACCCAAGATCTGATTGCCGGGCTTGAAGCCGGGGCGGATGATTATTTGTGTAAGCCCTTTCATTTGGGCGAATTGGAAGCTCGGCTTCGCTCTGGAAAACGGATCGTGGATTTACAAGCTCAGCTCATTGCGGCTCGCGAAACACTGCGGGTCCAAGCCATGCAAGATCCGTTGACCAAGTCACTAAACCATGGTGCCATTATGGATTATCTTCATCGGGAATTGGCACGTGCTCAACGAGATAGTCTTCCATTAAGTTTAATTATGGTTGACCTTGATGAATTTAAACAAGTGAATGACACCTATGGTCATTTAGCTGGCGATTATGTGTTGGTCGAGACGACCAGGCGGTTTCATGAGTGTCTTCGCCCTTATGACGCGATTGGACGATATGGGGGAGAAGAGTTTCTGATTGTCTTGCCGGGGAGTGACGCCTTGACCGCGATAAAGCAGGCGGAGCGGATACAAGCCTCTCTCCTGGAAGAACCAATTGCAGTTTCCGATTCTGCCATTGCCATTACGGTGAGTCAGGGGGTGACTACTTGGGAGTCACCATTTTCTGATGACGTTCGGGCGCTTATAAACGCGGCGGACAATGCCCTATATTTAGTCAAGAGTAGTGGACGAAATGGGATCGAATTCATTGAATACGATCAAGTGGTCCAGCCTGAGAATGTGATTGTTCCAAGGCATGATTTATAATGGCGAACATTCTCGTTATTCATCAGGATCCTCTCCAGTTGTTTCTTCTCACGATGCTTTTGGAATCGCCAGATGAGGAAATTATCAGTTGTGGTTGTCTGGAAGAGGCCATAAAAGTTTGTGACGCTCGAGCCGATATTGACGGAGTTGTGATAGATCTTCAGACGCTCAAGGGGCATTCGTGGCCGTTTCCCCAAAAACGTCAATGGTCATCAGATCAAACAATGACGACGTTGGCCATTTCTTCTCACTATCCCGAATATGAAGCTGAACGCATTTGTGAGGAGTATCACGTTACTGGGTATCTGGCGTTGCCCGTGAAACCTCAACGGTTACGTGAAGTTGTACATGACCTTCTAAAGAAAAATAGTGTCGCAGCTATGGTCTGTTGATTATCAATGTTGCTCAAACTACAAGAATTACTCTACATTAGGGGACACGTCGGGTGAAACATTTTGATTATAGCCGTTTCAGTTATAGCGAAACGATAAAGCGCCATCTTGTATAATGTTGATATCCAAAACGTGATATAAACGTCAATCGTTGTCAGTCAATCTAAATGGGTACAATCTTTCAATGTTTGAGGAATCGTTTTACGCTGTCTAGGTAACTTACCATTAACACTTTAGAGTTGAATAAGTTTCACCCTTGATAATGACTTCAACGCTGCGAGAGGTACACAACAATCGTCGTGTGGGCTTCCTTTCCTGATTAGTAACTGGAAATTAATTGGATTCGCTATAACCATTTAACTTCTTTGACGTAACAACCGATATATTATAGATAAAGCCGAGATATGTATGAGGAGAAACATTTTAAGCTCAACTTGTTCAGACATGATATCATGTCAATAGAGGGATGTTATGAAGGTGATAACCAGTCGTTTTGGCGAAGTTGAGGTGACCCAAGAGTCTATCGTCACGTTCCCTTCCGGGCTGGTGGGACTGCCCAATTATTCCCGCTACGTGGTGTTTGACGTGGAACAAGACTCGGGATACCAATGGCTTCAATCACTTGATGATGAGACTTTAGCTGTTGTGATGTTGCCAGCGGATGTCTTAGAGCCCGACTTTGCTCAGCAAATTACTGAGGAAAGTGTGATGGACCTTGACCTGAAGGGTGATGATCAAATTTCTATTTCCGTGATTGTCACGATTCCTCCCGGAAGGCCGGATCAAGCAACCGCCAATTTTCGTGCGCCCCTTGTGGTGAATCTCAGTACGAGAATTGGAAAGCAAATTATTTTGCATGAATCCATTCCCTTGCACGTTCCGCTCCTACCGGGGGAGGGGCAAGAAGTGGAAGAGCCGGCTAATGTTTGTGTCCAAGGGGCGATGAAGACTTGAGTGAGAAATGACTGGATATTGATCTGGACATGATGATGGTGTGTCTCCAGTGTATTTGTATTTTGAATAATGAAGGAAAACATATCTTCGGTTAAAACCTTACAGTGTGCCATGGAAGGCTGATGTTAATACTCACAAGAAAAAAAGATGAAGCCATTCGCATAGGCGAAGATATTCGAATTGTGCTCGTGCAAGTCAAAGGCGGACAAGTTCGAATTGGTATTGAATGTCCCGCAGACACGAGAGTGTTGCGTGAAGAACTCTATGAAGCGGTTCGACAAGAAAATTTAAACGCGATTTCCGCTGATCCCGAACAAGCTCGAATCCTTCCGAAGCAAACCAAATTTTCTCAACGAAAATTACCTCCAACTTGAATCTGCCCCCTTTGAGTGTTTAACTTCCTGTTTTTGTCGTCAACTCCTATGCCACAGACCTTCTATTGTAATGAGCAGGTTTGGTGTCGAATTCCCTCGTCATTTCCTACCCCTCAGCATAGGCAAAAAAATCCCATCTATTAGTGATTTTACCCTTTTGTCTTTCGTGACGCTTAAAAAAACAGTCAAATCCTTATGCCTTCAGTGGCATAGGTCTTGAATCGTTTTGAACGGGATGATCCATAAAACCGTTGATGTCATTATTATTGGAGGTGGGGTGCTGGGGTGCGCCATTGCCCGTAGCTTGGCCGCACAACGTCGAACGGTTGTCCTTCTGGAAAAAGAACCGGATGTTGGTCTTCACGCGAGCAGCCGTAACAGTGGAATTGTTCATTCCGGATTCCATCAAGAGCCTGGGTCGTTAGCTGCGCGTCTTTGTGTCGAAGGTCATCATGCCATTCGAAAGTATGCCGAATCACGACGGATTCCCTTTGCACAAGTCGGCACGTATGTGGTGGCGTCTGATGAGTCACAAGTTTCAGTGTTGGAAGACCTGAAGGGAAGAGGTGATCG
>BQIX01000020.1 GCA_021604145.1 Nitrospirales bacterium | reverse complement strand
GCCACTCGAAGGTCGTCGACCGACCTGAGTGTGAAGCTAGCCGGCGCCACATTGACGAGGATGGCGATTGCCTGTTCTGTCACTTGGCGTTGGCCTTCTATCTGGGCTAATTTTGTCTCCGTGCTATACAGCAAAGATTCGACGCGGGCGACGTCGAGTGCCGATGCAATCGCGCCCGCGAACTGGGCCTTCACAAGGGCAAGCGAGCGTTTGTAGAGGGCGATCGATTGAGAATAAATCGCCATCTGCGCGTCGTATCCGCGGAGCGTGAAATAGTTCGCTCCAATTTCCGCCTGTAGGCTGAGCCGCGCGAGTCCATAGTCAGCAGCCTGCTCCTCGGCTCGGTAGAGCTCGGCACGCGTGGCATTACGAAGCGCCGACCAAAAATCTGGCTCCCAGGACGCAAGTCCCCCCGTGGAAATGTTCGTGTCCTGATTGGGTTCATCGAGGCCACGAAACAGACGATTGCGAGATTGCCTATTGTTTGAAGCGTCAAACCCCAGGCCGGCGCGAGGCAAGTACTGGGATCGAGCCTTCATCATCACATCGCGCGCCTGGACGAACCGTTCGGCGGCGGCCTGCAAATCCGGATTGGCCACCATGGCCTGTTCTTCAAGACTGTTCAGAATTGGATCGTTAAACAGCTTCCACCAATCCGGACGTAATTCACCATCCGATGGCTTCGCCTCGACGAAGGGACTTGCCCCATGCCATGTGGCTGGAACAACGTATTGAGGGGGATCATAGTCAGGCGCCAGATCGACGGCTGGGAACCAACTACAAGCCGGTAAATTGAGGGTGAACAGTAGCAAGCCACAGCACCACACACGGGCGAAAAAAATGCGTGGCATTTTGAAGCATGTCCCCACTTGTTTATACATCATGTATGAACCACGATCATTGCGAAGATTGTTCTTTTAATGCCGTAACTTTCTTTGGTGCTTGGACTTCTCTTGATGCCGGTGCCTTCTTGCGCGCGGGCACCTCCATGGTCGCCGGTGGCTCCATGGGCAAGGGTATATCCATGGATTCTGGGACTTTCATGGGAATAGGAACTTCCATTGGCTCTGATGCCTCCGTCGGCACAAGCGCGTCTGTCCCAAGGATGTCGTAACCAGGCGCCGGAGTCACGATGCGCACGGTGTCACCTTCGAGCAACGCGGCGCTTGGATTGTTAACGATTCGGTCGGTGACGGAAATCCCCTCTGCCACTTCAACGGCACTGTCAAGGAGTTTGCTCACGGCAATCGATTTCATATGCACTCGATCATCCTCTGTCACCACAGCCACTTGTGTGCCATGCTCCTGAAACACCAAGGCGGTAGACGGAATCGTGACCACATTCCGGTCAACCGGTGCCGTGAGATGGACCTCGGCGTAGGAACCTGGCCAGAGAGCCCTGTCTTCGTTTTCGATTGTGAAGATGGTAATTGCAGTGCGTGTACTGACGTCGAATCCACGAGCAACGGTCAAGAATTTAGCGGTAAAATGACGATCAGGCAATTGCGGCACCGTCACGTCGGCCGTCAATCCCGGCTGAAGGAAGGGCCCGAACGACTCCGGCACAGAGACAAAGAGACGCAACATGCTAACGTCGGCCACCGTAAAGAGATTACTGATCGAGCCGGGAGTGCTGATCGTACCTTCTTTGTTGACGTAGTCACCGACATTGATGTTGCGCTCGGTCACGACGCCGTCATAGGGCGCGATAATGGTTTTGAATCGAATTAATGCTTCGAAGTTCCTGACGTTTTGCTCCGCTGCTCTCACCTTCGCCAATTCGGCTTTTGCCTCTGCCACCTTCACCGATATCGACTGTTCGGACACCGCATGGTTTTTGCGCAGCGCCGACCAGCGCTTCGCGGTGATCTTGGCGAGGTCATAGATGGCGCTCACCGATTTGAGATCTGCTTTGGCCTGCGCATATTGGGCGTCGAGGGCTGGCGCATTGATTTCGGCGAGGATATCGCCTTTTTTCACCATCCCGCCGTAGTCCTTGTACCACATCTTCACATAGCCCGAGACCTGCGCGTAAATCGGCGCCTGAAACCAAGCCTGAACATTTCCGGGAAGCGTAATGGTCTCGGTCGGCGGCACCGGCTTTGCGTTGATGACTGCCACAGTGGAGATAGAGTCTTCGAGCGTCTGTTCACGCAGCACAGCGGAGGCGCTTTCGTTCTCATAAAACCGGTAGCCGAGATAGAGTGCGCACAGGAAAATCGCTAAGATGGCCACAAGCTTTCCACGCAGAATCTTACCCATTGTATGCATCGGCCTTCTGGCGAACGGTTCGCCGGTTATAGATCATCGCGTAAACACATGGGACGAAAAACAAGGTAAAGAGGGTGGCCGCGAGTAAACCGCCGATCACGGCGCGACCCAGCGGCGCATTCGTAGAATATCCTATCGCCATGGGTACCATCCCGAAGATCATAGCCAAGGCCGTCATGAGCACCGGACGAAAGCGGGTCACGCCAGCTTCGATTGCGGCCCGCAGCGCGTCACCGTGCTCTTGCAGGCGTTCACGCGCATAGGACACGACGAGAATCGAATTGGCCGTCGCCGTGCCCATGGTCATGATCGCCCCCGTGAGTGCGGGCTCCGAAAGCCGTGTATGGGTCAGGAATAGCGCCCACGCGATACCCGCTAATGCGCCGGGCAGGGCGGTAATGATGATGAAGGGATCCAGCCAAGATTGGAAGTTGATGACAATTAGCAAATAGACTAGCGCAACCGCGAATATCAGTCCGAAGATCAGCTCAAAATAGGCGTCGTGCATTAACGAGGCCTGTCCATGGATTTCGAGATTGGCGGTGCGCGGCATCTCGTCCTCCATACTCTTGGCAACTTTTTCGACATCCTTCAATACACCACCAAGATCTCGCCCTTCTGCAGATACATAAATATTGAACAGCGGCATAATGTTCCCATGCGTGACGACACCTGGCGTTCCCGTCGCTGAAATCTCAGCTAAATTACCAAGAAGTTGCACTCCTTTATCATTAGAAGAATTGTTCGATGACTCGACCGGGATGGTTTTGAGACTATTGACACTGTTAATTTGCGCCTGCGGCGTATAGATATTGATCAGGTACGACATGCCGGTCGTGGGGTCGAGCCAATAGGTCTGGTCGACCTGTTGGCTCCCGGCAGTCGTCATGAGCAGATTGTCAGCCATTTCCTTCAAGGATCTGTTGACGCCGAGTCCGAACGTGCGATTGCCGTTGACCATGAGGGTCGGCGTACGCATCGTCTGCTGAATCACCACGTCTGCAGCGCCAGGAATCTCGCGAAACTTACCTACCAATTTGCGGGCATACTCATAGTTGGGGTACATATCCGGGCCGTTGACTTGCACATCGATCGGCGCAGGCGCGCCGAAGTTGAGAATTTTGGCCGTCAGATCGGACGGTTGAAACGTGAATACGGTTCCCGGAAAACGTTCTCTCAACCCCTTCCGGAGAATGCGCCGATAATCCCACACCGGCGACTTTTCATCCTTCAAGAGAATTGTCAGGTCACAATCCTGTGAACCGATCGTCGGTGTCGGAATGAAGGCAAGGTTGTGCGGTCCGACGGGCAGGCCGCAATTACTGACAATGTTTTCGACCTGGCCTGGCAGCAATTCCTGAATACTGTTGGAGACGAGAGTGGCAATGCGTCCTGAAACCTCAATGCGCGTCCCGAGTGGGGCCCGCATATGCATCGTCATGATGCCCGACCTAATCTCGGGGAAGTAATCGCGCCCGAGGAAGAAAAAAAGAGAAGTGGAGCATACCGCGATGGCCAGCGTGATCGTCACGAAGACCCTACGACGGGCGATCGCCTGTTCAAGCAGCGAACCGTAGCCCTCGCGGAACTGATTGAATCGGCGTTCGAATCCTTTTTGAAAGCGGACAAAGACGTTGCGCGATGATTCCACGCCAGGTTGTCCAGGCGGTTCATGGGGCGGCGACATGATGATCCTTTAACATATATTTTGCCATGGTCGGCACCAGTGTACGCGACAGGATAAAGGAAGCGATCATCGCGATGATGACCGCCTCCGCCATGGGTTTGAATAGGTAGCCGGCGACGCCGCCGAGCCCGAAGAGCGGGAGCCAGACAATCGCGATGCAGAGGGTGGCGACGAGCGTTGGGACGACTATCTGATTAGCGGCGTCAATGATGGCCTGTTCCAGTGGCTTACCCATTTCAATATGACGATCGATATTCTCAATCATCACGGTCGCATCATCGACCAGAATACCGACGGCCAGCGCCAACCCACCCAAGGTCATGACGTTGATAGTCTCTTCGAGCAGATGCAGACCGATGATGGCGGTCAAAATGGAAAGCGGGATCGAGGTCCAGACGATCACCGTAGCCCGCCATGAGCCGAGCAGCAACAGGACGATGAGTCCGACCAGCGTCCCCGCCAGTAGCATTTCATGCAGAACGTCCGCGATTGATTCCTTCACGAACGTTGAGGCGTCGTCGAGGAGCTTGATCTCCACGCCTTCCGGAGAGATATCCTCTGCACGCGGGATCATTTTTTTGATCCCATCGACGACGTCGAGCGTCGAGGCCTCCGTGCTCTTCATCGCGACAAGAATAACCGTCTGTTTTCCATCAACCAGCACAGAGTTTTGTTGTACACGACCCATGAGGCGCACCGTAGCTACATCGCGCAAGTAGACGAATGCGTTGCCTTCCCGCTTGATCGGGAAATTGGAAAAATCCTCAATCTTTAACGGTGACGCGTTCGTCTGAACGATCCAGTCGGTCTGCTTGATCTTGATGTCGCCGGAAGGCAGCACGAGATATTGCTGCATGAGGGCCTTATGAATGTCTGCCGGTGTGAGTTGACGGGCAAGCAATTTCTGCTGATCCAGGTTGACCATGACCTGCATGTCTTGGCCGCCGTAGGGATGTGGCAAAACGATCCCGGGTACCGTCACAAGCAGAGGACGGATTCTCATGTAAACGAGATTATAGAGTTCCGCGGGCGTCATGTGGTCAGAGCTAATTTGGAGCATGGCCACGGGGATTGAAGATGGAGCAAGACGCATGACCATCGGCGGCGAAATGTCGGGGGGCAGGGCATTGACGACGTTCTGCGCAATGCCCACGATATCTGCTTCAGCCCTGCCCACGTCGACTCCATCCTGGAGAAAAATATTGGTAATGCTGCTACCGAAATACGAGTGACTATGGATGTACTTAATACCTTCCACCGTCGATGTTAGGAAGCGTTCGAACAGATAGGTAATACGTCCTTCGACTTGCTGCGGAAGCATGCCAGAGTAAATCCAGACTACTGAGGTAACGGGAGTCGTGATATTCGGAAAGACATCGGTTGGCATGTGGCGTATCGTCAGGACTCCCAATAGCACGATGAGAATGGTCATGACGACGAAGGTATACGGCCGTCGCAAGGCTATGAGGACCAGCTCGTTCATGCGCGAAGCCTCCTAAAAACAGTTTGAGTTTCTTCTTTGTTGAACACCATTAACCCTCAACATTTTTTTGGTTGCTGTGATCGGGGTTCCTCTCACGATCAAAATATTCATTTTGACTAAAAGCAAATTGGCTAAAAGCAAAATCCTTACCACATGGAAATATCTCGACATCCAGGGAAACCACAGCAGGATACGTGCACATTATGAGCGCAGCATCGTCACATCAGCATCACGTCAAAAATCTTGTTCAGTCACGAGCCTAAAAAATGGGTAGTGACTTTTTGCACTGAGCGCATTGTGCACAATCTCACAATTTCACCCAGCAAGCGGGTCAGATGCATAGACAAACAATTCTAGAGAATTCGTCAAAAAAGATTACGTTAAAGGGTTTTCTTTATTATTCTTCTATGAATCAACAACTGGTATTGATCTTGCTGTTCATACAATTTGTTCACTCGCATCTTCAGCAATACCATGTGCGAATGAAAGGACGAGGAGCATGTATGAGTTATGCGAGATATGATCAACAGGAGTGGATGGGTACCTTGGTACTTTGAACAAAGTCGCGTAGAAATGTCCCTCAGGATCTATCTGATTGATAATCGATTCAGGCTCATTTATTCATTCTACGGGTAAGACCCAATTGGACAGGAAGAGGTGTACAATGGTTGGAGTTCGGAAACTTGGCATGGCAGTAATGCTGGTTGGTAGCATCCTCGGTGTTGTGGTAACTGAGGAGGCTGTTCAGGCTGAAAATCTGAAAATTGGGGCTGCCCCAAGCTTGAGGTCAGCATTACAGGATATTGTCCCGATGTTTGAGAAAGAATATGGTGCGACCCTAGAGGTCGTCTACGGTCCATCGCCCATACTTCGCCGGCAAATAGAACAAGGCGCTCCAATAGATGTCTTTCTCCCTGCGTCAGTGCAAGAAGTTCAAAAACTGCAAGACAAGAAACTGACTCTTAATGGAGGGCATCAAATCTACGCGCAGACTTCCCTCGTGCTCGTCATGTCAGCGGCATCTCAGGTCATGCCGGTCTCTTTTGATGAGGCGCTGCCGAATGGAGCCACCCGTATTGCTCTGGGCGATCCGAAAGCTTCGTCGCTGGGAGAAATCACGGCTCGGGCACTCACCAATCTTAATCCCGCCTATAAGAGCCGCCCCAAGCTTCTCTATGCCCAGCACGCTGAAGATATCATAAACTTGATTCATACGGGGAAGGCGGACTTGGGTATCATCTACCGTGCGGATGCGATTAACAACCCACAAGTGCGTATTATTGATGAAGCTCCAGCCGGAATGCCTATACCGGTCCAGCTCGGGCAAGCGGTGGTTTGGACCTGTCGGGATGCATCCTTAAAAGTCGCAGAGGAGTTTTTCGATTTTCTTCTGAGTCCTCGTATACAAAAACTCCTGCTCAAATATGGCTTTGATCATAGTTTTGATTCCATATACTCGAATAATCTTTCCTAGCATAATCCTTCAGAAAAATGGCTGAAGTGAGTTTCGCTTAATGATTAATTGTGAGACTCATTCCCTATAGCTTACCGTGGACCAATCAGATTCTTTGCCAGAGACTACCCCGCTGCTTGCAGCGGGGTAGTCTCTGGATTTGCCTTGTTTCGATAAAAAAGGATTTGCTTATAGCCGTTTCAGTTATATCGAATCCGTAGAATATCAGTTTGCTAAATTTGGATATCCATTGCGTGATATACAAGGTTAATTGCTGCAGAGAATCCATGCGGGTAGAACCTTCCGAAGTTTGAGTCATAGTCTTACGATGCTAGACGACCTATTATAATCAATTCTCCAAGGGGATAACAGAATTCAACGTTGACGGCCTTTCAGTGATACTAGAGATATGCAACCACCGTCGCCTAGGCTTCCTTTACTCAATAATTCAACTGGAGATTTATTAGATTCGCTACAATCTAGGAGCCAGGCAAGTAATCTGTGTAACTGTCCGGATATTTTCTAAGGTCACATTCGTGATAACCGGAGTTAGCGTAGGGAAGACCTCCGTCTCATAGAACTCTGCCAGATTTCCCTGAATTTCTCGCGTAATAAGTCCTTGAGCATATGAGGCCAGCACATTGACATTGAAGTTGGTACCTCAACCTTATTCCATGAGATTACTTGACGACTCTCTCATAGGCCTTCACCCTGATGGATGACTGTTGCCTCTCAATCATTGATGACAACACCACAATCATAGATGATGTGCGTCGGTCGGACCTGAGTCATGGAAACCAGATACACATTTTTTCATCCAAAACGACAAGGAGTCGCGCACTCACTCAACCGGAGCCCTGCTACTTTTTTCTCGCTTACCTGTAAACGCCAACGAAAAAAAAGGCAGGCAAGAAGATGTCGATGTTGAAAGAATGGGTTACGATTTTTTCAGGCTGAGCATATAACTGGACAAGTTATACTTATCTTGGTCGGACATGGTAAATTTGGGCATGATCGATCCTGGTGAAACCGATTGAGGATCACTGAAATGACGGAGATGCCATTCCCGATCAGGTCTTCGATCTCCCACAAACGATAAGTCCGGTCCAACCTTCGCACCTTCTCCATGAATCCTGTGACACGCGGCACAATGATGTTGAGCAAATAGTTGCTGCCCTCGCAATACTGAAGGATCAGATTTTGGAATCGCATATAAATTTTTCAACGAGACTCCAAGCAAACTAAATACGATTAATAAAAATCCGACTCCAGCTAGTATTGTCACGGGTCTTCCTGCTGGACGGCGAACAGGATTGCGATCTAGAAATGGGAGAAATAGTAAGACAAAGAGAAAGCCTGCAGGTAAGATCCATGTGACCATAGATTCAAGGGAACCAGGAATATACTTTAATAGTTGATAAAAGAATAAAAAATACCATTCTGGGACTGGGATAAACGAATGATCCGAGGGATTTGCCTTGTCGGCTAAAGGAAATGGAGCAAAATAAGCCAGGGAGGCAACCAAAAGAAATATGCCAACCATGACCACAGAATCCATATAGACTTGTCGAGGCCAAAAGGTTTCACTTTTCTGCTTTGCGAGTGTTTCGTCCCATGGACCAGCTGGACCGACTCGCCGGAGAATGAAAAGATGCACAACGACCCCTGTGATCATAAAAGCCGGAAGAAACAGTACATGGATCGCAAAGAATCGAGAGAGAGTCAGCGCGCCTAACGTTTCTCCGGCGCGGAGAACTCGAACAAGAAAACCTCCGATGATGGGCAGGGTTCCCATCATGTTGATTCCAACCTGAGTCGCCCAGTAAGCGGTCTGGTCCCATGGGAGAAGATATCCGGTGAAAGCGAAGGTCAACATAATGAGAAAGAGAATGACACCCACCATCCACATGACTTCCCGAGGAGACTTGTAAGCACCATAGAGATACACCTGAAGAAGATGTAATCCGACCGCCACCATAACCGCTGAAGCGCCCCAGTGATGCAGGCCACGCACAAACCAGCCAAACCACACTTCGTGTTCGATGTATTGAATTGAATCATAGGCATGATCCGGCGTTGGGGCATAATACAAAGCCAAAAACATACCGGTCACAGCCTGTAAGATGAAGAGAAACAAGGTTGCGGATCCGAAGACGTAGATCCAACTCGCACCGCCGGGGACGGGTTCATCGAGAAGCGTGTGCTCAAGAGACTTTAGTTTAAGCCGGCTATCCAACCACTGGTAAAGACGCGAGGCCATGTGTTACAGCTCAACCTGCGTTGAAAGTCCGGATTTGAATTCTTTGTAGATGACCAGTAATTCACCGTTTTCAATTTTGGATGGTAAGACATCCAACGGTCGAGGTGCGGGTCCGCCTAATACCTTGCCATGTATGTCATACACGCTTCCATGACAGGGACATCGAAACTTTCGTTCTTGGGAGTCCCAACGGTAGCCACACCCCAAATGTGGACAAATCGGGGAAAAGACCGTCACGGTCCCATCCTGATGCTTAAGTGTCCAGACCGCTTTAGTTTGCCGTGTTTCAAGGTAACCATCCTGAATGGTGACGGCATAATCAAGGTCTTTGGGTTCGTTCACAGGAAGATCTTTGACTTTTCCAACTGGCATCCAAGTCGCTTGCCGTCGTTTGAGAGCAGGAGATATGACATACCCGATTAATGGAACAGTGAGGGACATTCCGATAAAAACCGAAGAAAGTCCGGTCACCAATTTGAAAAATTTCCGCCGCGTTCCCATCGGTGTCACAATCGAATGCGGTTGAGGCGTGGAAGTATTATTTGAAGGAGGTGAAGTGTTCATGAATGAAAGTTCCAATGTGCATGTCAGAAGGTTTAAGAGAAAATTGGCTATGCAATGACGATGGTTCTTAATGCTCAAGAACGAATAACTGAATATTTCGACTCATTGTTATAGGCATGACTACTGAGCATGAGAATCCATTGAGTTTCGTGACACCCTTTAGCTTCAACAATTACTCCATCCTCGGTCTCGCTTTATAGCCGTCAATACCAGGGACAAGCGCTTGTCTAGAGTGACAGTTTATTAAAGGCATTCAAGGCGGCAACCTTGTAACATTCCGCAAGTGTCGGATAATTGAAAACGTGGTCAAGAAAATAGTCGAGGCCACCCCCTAACTCCAACACAGCTTGTCCAATATGGATGAGCTCCGTCGCACCAGTGCCGATCGCATGGACGCCTAACAGTTTTCGAGTCTCTCGGTGAAACAGCATTTTCAAAAATCCGCTATCATCTCCAAGAATTTGTCCTCGCGCGATCTCCTTGTAACGGGCCACTCCCGTTTCATAAGGGATTTTTTTCTTTGTCAAATCATGTTCATGTGCACCAATCATGGAAATTTCGGGAATCGCATACACGCCAAAGGGGAAATGTGTATCCATGGGACCGGCATTGACTCCAAACGCATGACAAGCCGCTCGTCTTCCTTGCGCAGCAGATGTGGCAGCGAGACTCGGGAATCCAATAATGTCGCCGGCAGCGAAAATATGTGGCACTTTCGTTCGAAACTCTTGATCGACGGTAATCCGTCCTCGACTATCCGCAGTCAGTTCTGCGCTTTCCAGGTTTAATCCATCAGTTGCCCCGATTCTTCCCGCCGAATACAGGACCATGTCGGACACGATTCGTTTTCCAGACTCAAGCTGAATCACAGCCTGCCTGGGAGAACCTTCAGTGAGGCCAACCTTTTCCACGGCTTCTCCCAATCGGAAAGTCACCTCCCGATTTCTCATTTGATGAATAAGTTCTTCAACAATTTCGTGATCCAAAAATTCCAATAATCGTTCCCGTTTGTCCACAACAGTCACATCGATTTCTAGGGCAGCGAACATGGACGCATACTCCATTCCGATCACACCCGCCCCGACCACCACGAGTCTTCTGGGTAGATGTGTGAGAAAGACCATCTCGTCGCTGGTGACAATGCTTTCGCCGTTCACATCGATACCAGGTGGAGGTGCCGGCATCGTCCCCACGGCAATCAGGGTATTCTCTGCCGTGACGGTTCTTATTTCGTTGCCTGACTTGATGATGAGGGTATGAGCATCTTTGAATGATGCTTCACCAAATATGAGTTCAATATTATTCCTCCAAAGCTGATCTTCAACCATGTCAACTTCCCGGTTCCTGACGAGCTGCACACGGGAAAATAACTGGCTAACTGACGGACGGTGGCGACTCCGACTTTCTGTCTGCTGGAGGAAAGGATGATTGGTGGCCATAAAGGATAAGACGGCCTCACGAAAGGTTTTGCTGGGAATGGTGCCAAGTTCCACGCACACGCCGCCCGCGGATTGCCGTCGTTCAATCACTCCTGCTCGCTTTCCGAGCTTCGCGGCTTGGATAGCCGCTCTATGACCAGCAGGCCCGCTCCCAATACATAAAAGATCGAAATCAAACATGCCGCTCATTCTAAGACCGCACCCATGCAACGCTGATGCTGATTAACATTCAAAACCGGATTCATTTTTTTCATACATGATGAACCAGCATAATTCATGCCTTAGTATTTTTAGGGTTGTGTCAGAATCGTGCTGTATGGCACATGGCTCTGTAGAAAAGTGTGACATTATGAAAATGCAATGAATTTCTCGTTGAATTATTGAGACTGAACCCGCGCACTACTACACCTCAATTATCAGAAGGTGTTTGAAATGGATATAAGAAGTGTTGTCGACGTAACCCATGGCCACGCAACCTTTCTCCACTATCTTCCTAAAAATAGGAAATCTAAACGTCGGGTGAAGTCGAAAGTAACTCTTGGGTCACCCCAAGTGATCAGGAAAGAATGGGATACGGAAAAGACTTGACTCTGATTTTTGCAGGGGAGATGAGCTGGCGCCGAGGTTCGTCTTTTTAAGACGCCATCTTAACGAATTTTAAAACAAGGAATAAAATATTTTGAGGATCGTAAGGTTTAGAGAAAACATAGAGCGCTCCGGCTTTAAAGGCTTTTTCTTGAATGATGCCCGTAAGATTTGCAGTAACCATGATTGCTGGTGGAGGATGAGGAATTTCCACTGCAAGCTGTTCAAGAAATTCGCAACCATTCATTACTGGCATTTGAAAGTCTGTAATAATAAAACTGATCGAATTGTTCCGAATAATCTCAAGTGCTGACTTCCCATTTTCAGCCTCTAGACACCTTAGCCCTTTATGTTCGAGAGA
Source organism: Nitrospirales bacterium (assembly GCA_021604145.1). Taxonomy (GTDB): domain Bacteria; phylum Nitrospirota; class Nitrospiria; order Nitrospirales; family UBA8639; genus JAGQKC01. The sequence goes on along the minus strand of BQIX01000020.1, from coordinate 8,251 downwards.
CAGACGAAGAACTTCACAACAATCAGGATCGTCATCGACAATCAAGACTGAAGAGGAATGTCCATTCTCACCCCGATTCATCAGATTACCCATACCTGTTGAGACACCGAACAATTATGTGCCATTGGACCTCGAATGCAAACCGATTTAGGTTTTTTCATGTCAAACCCTTCAAAGATATCCTGCATGAGGAGAAGGTCACCTTTTTAAAGCACATGTACTCACTGAATCTTGACACATATTGTTCAATGCAACTGGAATGCCAACTACATAGGATAGTCGCTCAATATTTTGGTTCATAAAATAAGATATAATCGCCACAAACGATATGATTAGAATTCTGATGCGACAATACGAGCGGAAATGCACGAATACAGGTGAGCGAAAACCACAAATCCATCTACGACCTCTATCTCTCTAGAAAAATCGTTACCTACACGCACAAGAAAACGAACATTCATCACAAAATGATAGCAAAGAAGGCTTATTTAGCGAGTAACAGAACGTGGCGGCAGTGATGGTACAGACTGATGCGCTGGAGGTAGAGCATCACGTGGTAAGATGCAGAATGAGTGGCCCCAGATCAGAGCCAGGACAAGTGTGGAAGTTATCAATACGGCTCTTACATTTTCGGCGCGAGCAGTTTGCCGTCAATTCGACAAAGAAATTTTCGCACTGCCCGGTTGCAACGTAGGCCGTATTTCATTGAGAACGCAGAATAATATGCTTCACATCCACCTCGTTCCTTGAAATTTTCCCTTCCAAGGAAGAGAAGAAATTTACATGATTTTTTCGTCTGAATAAAAATCCAAAGAAGTGAGAGCCGGGCCTTGCGAACTCAATAAAGCTCTTCTAATCATGGCCTCCAATTCTCGAATATTCCCAGGGAATTTATAACTTCCCAACACGGCGGTTACCGAATAATCAATATCGAGTTTTGGACGACCAATTTCTTCACCATAGGTTTGGATCATTTTCATGGCCAAAGGAATAATGTCTTGTCTACGCTCACGGAGAGGTGGAATAGAAATTTGATTACCCTGAAGTAACGTAATTAATTCAGGGTGAAAGTTTTTTTCTTGGCCTGGTTGATTCGGTGAAATCGTACTGGCCAGCATAAAACGATTCGTAATAGGGAAATGTTCCACACCCCCCATTCGGCAGAAGGAACGGGTACGAATCGCCTCAGCCAAGGCTCCTTGAACCGGAAGCGGAAGATGTTCAAAACCATCAATCAAAAGAGTGCCCTTGTCGGAATGTTCAAAGCTTCCTGGCTTAGCCTGACTGGCTCCGCTAAAGGCTCCACGTTCATATCCAAATAAATGAGATTCTAATAGAGGGGATCTTTCTTCGTTGCAACTGACCGCAATAAAAGGAGCCAAGTGCCTAGGGCTATTGTAATGAAGGACGCGTGACAAAAATTCTTTGCCTGTCCCCACCTCCCCTTGAAGGAAAATGACAGGCGTCTCCTGGACAGCAAGAGATTTCAGTTGCTCAACGACCTTGACCATGGATTGGCTCTTGGCAATCACATGCTCCCAGGAATATTGGCGTTGTTTCTCCAATGCGGTGTACTCAACCTGACTCCTCAGCTCGAGAAAGTTGAGCGCTCGGTCCAGTGCTGGTTCAACGGTTGAAAAATCAACCGACTTAATCAAAAAATCGTAGGCTCCAAGACGCATAGCTTCTACGGCATCTTCAATGGTCCCATAAGCGGTTAACATGAAAACGAGGGTTTTGGGAGCCAGCTGCCGTACCTGTTTTAACGTTTCTAATCCGTCCATTTCTGGCATTTTCAAATCCAGAAAAAGCAAATCAGGAATCTCATAGTCTAAGGCATCAAGTAGTGACTTGCCAGAATTAAAACTTCTCACCAAGTGGCCATATTTGGTCAAGCGACGACTTAATGCGGAACACACACTTTGTTCATCATCAGTGACATAAATCTTTGCACGCATAACAATCCTTCTTTTCAGAATGAATAAAGAAGTCTAAACTCCTCTTCTTTATACTATACAAATACTTTTTTCATGTCGACGTTCGGAAAGAGTTGAGCATTTTTTAATGCGATAGCGAATCCAAGTAATTTCCGGTTGACTAAGAAGGGAGCCCTAGACAACGGTTGGTGCGTACCTCTCGTTGGGTTGATTAGGCCACGGACAATGACATGTGGATGTCTCCCTGAATTGATAATTACAGTTCGCCTTGCAGCGTAAGACTATACCTCTAACATCGAAAGGTTATACCCGCATGGATTCTCTGCAGCAATTGCCCCTGTATCCTACATAGTGACTATCCAAACTTAGCAAATTGATATTCTACTGATTCGGTATAACTGAAACGGCAGAAGTAACAGAACTTTTCCATCCAGATGTTAGTCGAGAAGACACTCCTCAAAACCGTCCTTTTGTCCAATAGCGAAAGGACAGCTATTGGACAGATGGATGTAGGGACGGTTTTTGAGGGTTCTCCAGCCAAGGGAAAAGGAAAGAGCTGGAAGCAATGAGCTTCTCTCAGCTACTGCAAAGTCTATACTCACAAAACAGTATTAAGGTAATAGGCATTCGACAATCGACAATCATGAATATCTGCAACACTTTTTGATTTGTTTCACTTCCTAGAACTGGCGGAGTATTCATACTCAACAATAGGTCAGCGTGCGATGCTGCACATGAAGCAGGTGTGAATTGGCACTCTTTTCTGAAATGACGACAACTTGAGGATTTAAGGAGACAGAAATGAAAACATTCATATAGGAACAGCGAAATTCAGAGGATAATATTCCCCATCTTCTCGAACGCTCATGACAGGGGCCATTCCTTACCAATGAGCATGTCCGTCAATGATCATCCCTTTCCAAACTTTTCATCGAACATACCGGCCCTTTACCTATGGCATTAGTTTTGCTGTCCCTGCGTAGGGGCAAGTCTACGTAATTGTGTACAGACGATCATAGTCATCAAATCAAATTTTCAGGAGAAAGAGAACTGATGATAGAAATTCAACGAGGGATTTTAATGTTTCTTTTTGTCGTCATTGGACTGTCATGGACTGAGGTCGCGCGCGGAGCTGGAGATCATACGAAAGAATTTCCGAGTGATTTTGATCGTTTGACTACCATCTTACAACAACCAAATTCTCTTTCTGCAGCGACTCCAGAATGGCTAGACTTGGGTGTTGAGCATCGTACTCGTTATGAAACCTTTGATCATAGCTTTACTCGGGGCACCGCAGGTAGTAATCAACAGATTCATCAACGAACGAGAATCTTGCTGGGAATCAAAGACATCTGGGACCCAATCCGATTCACACTTGAACTAGCTGATTTCCGTGCTCCTCTAGCAGATCGAGGGCAAGATCAGTCCCCCATTTTTGTCAATCACTTAGATATTTTCCAACTGCATTTTGACGTGGTGACTGACAATTTTTTTGGAACCGGGATTTCGGGGAAACTTGAAGTCGGCCGATTGATCATGGATTTTGGGCAAGGACGCTTAGTCGCGGGCCATCGATTTGGAAGCTTTACGCCAACATTTGATGGCGTACAATTGACCTTTGGTGGAAATAAAAGCTCAAAGTGGGGACTTCGCGCATTTGCGACACGACCCGTTCAGCGACATTCTGTCAGCCCGGATTGGAACACTCCCAGTTCCTATTTTTCTGGAGCAGCGATCTCCAGCCGCCATGTTCCATGGGCCAATGCGGAATTGTATGTCTTTCAACTTAATGAAGGAAATCATCTTCAAAAACGTGATTTGTCTACTGTCGGGTTTCGGCTTTTTGCTCTTCCGGTCAAAGAGCAATTGGATTTTGAGATAGAATCGATCTATCAAGTTGGAGAAGTCGGCCGCACTCATCACTTCGCCCATCGTCATCATGGTGAGGTGGGGTACAGTTTAGGAACGGATTGGCCTCTTCGATTTGTCTACCTGTTTGACTATTCCTCAGGAGACCCAAATCCAAGAAAAAACTTTGACTTCTTATTTGCGAAGCGCCGAGCAGAATACGGGCCAACCGGAATTTTAGGAGTCATCTTTCCATCTAATGTACTTTCACCCGTTGGATTTCGTGCAACCCTTCAACCAACTTCCACAATTAAGTTGATGGCGTCTCATCGCACCTTCTGGCTGGCCGATGGTCGCGGCCCTTTTGTGGGCAGTGGCCTACAGGATCCTACTGGTCGAGCGGGCACCTTTCTCGGCAATATGTTTGATACTTCTGTGAATTGGGCTCCTCAATCTGGCTATTTTCGACATACTTCCTTCCAAGTAGGGTATACCCGTTTTTTCAAAGGCTCCTATTTTGATCGAGTCCCACAAAGTCCAGGTACGGCTGATGTCAATTATGTCTATACCATGGCCGTTATTACCTTCTAGCCTTCCGAACCGATCGTCGCAGGTATCTCGTAAAGTACTGAAAGACGTCCCCCACGAAATACGAACAACAAACGGCGAAATTCGTGTTCCAACCAACTAAGATACGATTCACAAAGGACACGATAAGGGAACAGCGTTAGCTGACTTTTTTCAATCTCCCTTAAATAGCCAAGAACAGCTGCACATGACTTGCTCCTCGAGGACAGCCACAAATCTTTCGAAGCTTAATGACACTAATTAATAAAGTAATCTCCAGGGAGTTTCTCATTCACATCAATTTCTATTCACATGTTTCTTCCTGTTCGTTCAATCTCAGAAAACACAGCGTAGCTTCGCACTATACAGCAAGTGCGTCTCCGCACATATGAAAGGTTGGGTTTCTTCAAGGGTAGAAAAAGGAAAACAATAAAATTCACTAAATACACGAATTTCAAATGAAATATTTAGGTTTCGTAAATATGTCCTCGACTGGAATCAATCTTGCTTTTTTCATTATCAGCTTAACTTAGGACCAGAACTGGACTTCATGAAATGCGGCATACATGGAAGAGAGTGAACCCGAAAAGAGCATACAAATTTTGATAGGTTCGCAGGTTCACAAATTCGTCGTCCTTCAGAGCTTTACTACGCCAACTTTCCAGAATTTCGTTCAACAGAGATTTCCATTCCACCGGCAAAAGACAGAGTTAGACCTTCCTGCATCATATAGAAACATTCTGTCTGTTCGTTTTTTATATACCACTTAAAGATGAATAAGATCTTACTTTCAATTCAAACCTATAAGCCTAGGTTTCAGCTCATTGAGATATCAGATTCACCTTTTCAGGTACAAAGCCTGTCCACTAGCGAATGGCCTAGGTTGCATATTTCTTTAGGACAAGGAGCAATTCATGCTTGAGGATTTCATCTACAACTTCACTCACAACTTATTCAAACCGCTGTTGCTCTTTTTCTACATGGGATTCTTAGTGCCTTTGCTTAAAGTTCCTTTTGAATTTCCGAATGTTCTGTATAAAAGTATCTCGATATATCTGTTGATCTCCATCGGCTGGCACGGCGGCGAAGAATTGGCCATGTTAGAGGCTGTTGACCTTCAGCATGCGCTTGGATTCATGTTCGTCGGCTTCCTCACGAACACGATCATCGGCACCATTGCCTATTTTTATCTCCGAAACATGACTAAGATTCGGCAAATCGATGCCGCAACCGTCGCGGGCTACTATGGCTCAGACTCGGCGGGAACATTTGTCACCTGCGTTGGCGTGCTGACCGCCGCCAATATCGCCTTTGCGGCCTATATGCCGGTCTTGCTTGCCGTGATGGAAATCCCGGGCTGCCTTGTTGCCCTCTTCCTCGTTTCACGACTTCGAAACTCAGGACAGATGGACGCCTTCGGCAATATGCCAGGAGAACCAGATTACGATCCCAGCACACGCCCTAGCATAGGTGCTCCCGTTCATTCCTTACAGATGGAAAGTCAAGATGGGAAAGGCGAGCACGAGACGACAGTCCCAGTTTATGCGAAATCGGTCGGTGCCGCTGCGGCATCAGACTTTCAACAGCCTCCGCCTCAAAGCGTGTTCAGTAAAAAAGTCTTGCACGAGGTCTTCTTCAATCCAGGACTCTATCTATTATTCGGGGGCATTTTAATTGGATTTATCGGCCGCCTACAGGGGGTGAAGGTTACTGAGGTCAACGACAAATTTTTTGTTGTTTTATTCCAGGGAGTCCTGAGTCTTTTCCTTTTAGAAATGGGAATGACGGCATGCTCACGACTCAAAGACCTGAAAGACGCAGGAGCAGGTTTCATTGTATTTGGACTACTGCTTCCCAATGTTTTTGCGATGATCGGGATTCTCGCGACTCATGGATACAGCATGGTACTCGGCGAGCCGTTCGAGTTAGGAACCTATGCACTCTTTGCAGTACTGTGCGGAGCGGCATCATACATCGCTGTTCCGGCGGTTCAGCGACTTGCCATTCCTGAAGCGAGCCCAACTCTGCCGTTGGCCGCCTCACTTGGGTTAACATTTTCCTACAACGTCACTGTCGGCATCCCTTTGTATATCATGATGGCCACTGCAGTGATCACGGCAATACCAGTCAATTAATATCAAGGTATGGCCAGTCGAGTGAGAGAGGATGCTAGGTGGATGCATGAATAAGGACCTCTCCGCATCAAGAGAACGTCGCGTTATTCTTGCGTACAAATAGAACCAAGGTGCCTATGACAAGGACGACGTGTCGCCTGCCATGGCAAGCATTAGACATCTAGACGTATACATCGATTGATAATACAACTTGCAAAATAATGGATCTCATAAACCGACCTCAACGATTCAACGATGGGCTGAGCACTAATGTCTGAAGTCAGCATGACAAGCAGCCACATGACATCCATTCCTTCCCAATGTTGAGGCCAGGCAGAAAACCTAGCATCTTCTCCCCCATAGCCAACCGGAAGCATCATCGCGACTCTCTAAGGTCAGTGGACTTGTCTCAGGCAACTGCTGAGGACAGTGAATCTTAAGCAAGCCTTTGCTCCTTTGTTAAAAACAAACGGATTAGGTGACAACATCCAGATCCATCGTTCATTCTCTCAGTCATTGTGCAACAAAAATTTGCAGGCATAGACAGGAGCCATTCGCTAAAGGCTAGGACCTGATAGGCAAGAACAGAGCAGTATTCCGTTTTCTCCTCTAAGGCTGTGTCAGCTCAGCAAACTCGAGTGACCTTTCCTTACAAGTCTCGGAAATGTGTTCAACTATAGCGAATCCCAATAAGTTCCAGTCGATCCAGCCTGACTATAGTAAGGTCGAAGAGATTGATGGGAGTCGACTGGGGACAGGCTCACATATGAATAGTACCTCTACGTAGCAAGTAATCTGAAGGTATCAATAACGGTTCTATACACAAGCCAGAGCGTTCTACTTCCAGGTTAGTCAGATTCTTCAAGAGGCAAAAAACACCTAATAACCCAAGACATATACATTCCTCACAATCAGAAATTTAGAAATATCTCTGACGTTCAGGATTGGATTCAATAGATCGTTGACATCTGAAAAGACCAGACTTTGCGCTACTTCGCACGAAATGGTTTGAGCATATGCGCTCAACTTCACGAAATGACACGACTTCTTCTATTAGACAATTTTCACGAAACTCCCTATTTTTTCAACTCCTGAAGCAAGCATTAGAACCCTCACAAAAATTTGGTACACCCTTTGCTTTAGTGCATGAGCATCATAAAACTTCCACCATTCAAGGATAAACTCATTGAGACAAGTCATAGGCTTCAATGTATTCACACAGCATGTATCAATTGTTAACCCATGGGGTGACCTGATGTCGACTCTACGCATAATCGAGAAAAAAGAACAAAAAACTGTGAACAAAGAAAGTCAGGTCACTGAGATTCACGATCCTCGTGAGGAACGAGAACAGCAGTTTATGAAGACCTACGAAGCTTTACGAAAATACGCCTCTCAACACTTTTCATGTGATGATGAACGCTAGCCGACTGTCGCTGTCTATAACAGATGAAATACTTCGAGCCCTCAATCACAGGAGCACGAATATGAACATTCTCAAAAACTTTTCTGTATCACAAAACGAATCTCGTTTTCTCAAAACGGATAGCACTGATGCTTCAACTTTTGGCAGGCAAACGACTCTACCGCATTTGAATTTTCGACGTATCTTTCATCCCACTGACTGTTCTACTGAAAGTAAGGTCGCGTTTATCCATGCACTGAAACTGGCTGAATCCACCGGGGCAGAACTACGAATTTTTCATAGTGAAGAGAGCGAAGAAAAAAAGACTCTTGCAGTTTGGGACGACTTCCCTCAGGTTCGAACAACACTCACACAATGGG
>BQIX01000019.1 GCA_021604145.1 Nitrospirales bacterium | reverse complement strand
AGTTCCTTCCACGGCACGACCTGATCCATCTCGTTGAGAAAGCGCTCAATGCGTAAGAGTTTCGTTTTCATCTGGTACCTCATCGTGGTTTGCATGAGGGCTATTCTACAGAATTCTGTTCCTTTTGCAGAGGGTTCTTTAGCAATTTCAAACTAAACAAAGCAGAAGAGACACGTTGTAAGGAAGGATTCGTAAAAAAGAAGTTGAAAAAATCTGGCATGAAGAGAGTAAAGTTCTTTAACAATAAAGGGACACAATGTGTTGTTGCCGATAATAATGATTGGGTCGCTGTGTCTTTTCGAGGAACAGAAGTCAACGAACCTATCGACGTCGTAAATGATTTTACGTTTCCTTTAGAAAATGAATTGAAGGGAAAAGTGCATAAAGGTTTTCAATCAGCACTGAACGCTGTGTGGCAAAGCAAGGGAAAATACAAAGGTGTAGAAGAACATTTACTTAAAGTGTCGAAAAACGGCACTAAACCCGTCTTTATGACTGGTCATAGCTTAGGAGCAGCAATTGCGATCATTGCTGCGGCACGTTGGAGGAGGAACTATCCATTACAGGGATTGTACACCTTTGGTTCTCCTGGGGTCGGCGATAAGGCATTCGTAGATTGTCTTACTAACACCGATGTGATCCGTATTGTTCACAATGAAGATATGGTGACCAAAGCCTCGCAACACCCCGAACTATTTCATGTAGGAAAACTTTATATGATCGATGCAAATGGGAAGTTAAAGGACAAAGGGTCTCGACCGGGTGACCAAGATAAGATCATGGCAAAGGCAGGGCAAATTGTTCTCACTGAAGCATCCAGGATAAGAAAATCGATTCTTCTGAAGCTGGCTAGAAAAACCAAAACAATAGAAATTCCAAGATGTTTGGCGGATCATTCACCAAAATATTATAGCAACTACCTTAGAAATAACGTGTAGACTATTGTCCATACTGATACCCAAGAGTCCTAACTAGATTGCATAATCAATTAGACTCTAAGTAAATTTTTCAATTATTCATAAAGTAGGCATAATTACGTAAATTGGTGGAGGGCACGGGAGTTGAACCCGCGACCTCAACGTTGCGAACGTTGCGCTCTCCCAACTGAGCTAGCCCCCCACGTATTTGAAAGGATCAGATGCTTGGGATTGTGTCGATTAAGACAGGATTATACAATACTCACTGATTACATGCCACTCAACACAATTCGTGAAAGCGTATCTCGTCATTCGTATCTCGTAAAAGAGTTCCTTTCCGCAGACACGCGCTTCACACTTCACGCTTCACGCTTTCCACAATTCGTGTTCGCCGTCCATCGATAGCGAGGCGACCTTCTGCATACAACTGAATCGCCTCAGGATATATTCGATGTTCATGCTCAAGGATTCTTACTGAAAGCGTTTCAACCGTATCATCTTCAAGGATCGGAACAGATGCTTGCAGAATAATAGGCCCTTCATCGACGCCTTCTGTCACAAAATGAACCGTACACCCACTGACTTTTGCCCCCCAATCCAAGGCTTGCCGCTGCGCAGCTAACCCCGGAAACGATGGTAACAATGATGGATGAATATTCATCGTCCGCCCTTCATAAGCATCAATAAGCACGGAAGTCACAATCTTCATATATCCGGCTAAAATGACCAACTCAACGCCATGAACTTGAAGCACGTCCAAGACAGCACGGTCATAGGCTTCTCGAGAATTCGATTGTTCTTTATACGACTTCGGATCGAGAAAAACTGTTTTGATCCCATGCGATCTCGCTCGGTCTAATCCAAACGCATCTCGCTTATTGCTCACCACCACCGCGATATGAGCATCCAAGCGGTCAGACTCAATCGCATCAATAATTGATTGCAGATTTGAACCTCGTCCCGAGACCAGCACACCTAACGCTACCGGGGCCATACGCTCACCCTTTACTCATCATACCGAACTGGTAAATCGGGAGAATGACGTTGACGAATCTCTCCAATCACATGCGCCGCGTCACCCAAGGTTTGCATATGATCTAGTACTCGATTGACGTCTTGTGGCGGAACAATCACCACCATACCAATGCCCATATTAAAGACCTGATACATTTCTTCTTGGTCAACCTGTCCCGCCCGTTGAATCACATCAAAAATATGAGGGATTGGCCATGATCCTCGTTTAATGAGCATGTCACAATGCTCAGGGAGAACTCGAGGCACGTTACCCGTTAGCCCGCCTCCGGTAATATGCGCGACACCATGAATGTCACAATCCGTCAGCAATGCTCGTATGTGCTTCGCATAAATCCTGGTTGGTTCCAGCAAGACCTCGCCCAACGGCCGATCAAGTTCTGATAATTCCGTCGCTCCTGTCCAGCCTGCCTGTTCAAACAAGACTTGTCGAGCCAAGGTAAATCCATTGCTATGTAACCCCGTTGAACTCAACCCAATCGCGACATTACCAGGGGCAACCTTCTTGCCATCAATGATTTCCTCACGCTCGACGACTCCAACGACAAATCCAGCTAAATCATATTCATGGTCGGGATAGCATGACGGCATTTCAGCCGTTTCTCCGCCAATCAACGCACACCCCGCCTCCCGGCATCCCGTTACAATTCCACTGACGATAGACTCCGCTTTTCCGACATCAAGTTTACCTGTCGCTAAATAATCTAAAAAAAAGAGCGGCTCCGCGCCGCTCACCACGACATCATTCGCACACATCGCCACTAAATCAATGCCAATCGTATCGTGACGATCCATGAGAGCCGCGACTTTCAACTTCGTTCCAACCCCATCGGTACCTGACACTAAAATCGGATCGTGATATTGCGTCGAGGGGAAACGAAAGAGACCGCCAAAGCCACCGAGATCACTGACAACTTCCGGACGAAACGTTGTCCTGACTAGCGATTTAATTCGTTGCACAAACTGATCACCAGCTTGAATATCCACACCTGCGTCACGATACGTTGTCATAGTATTCCAATCACAAAAAGAAAATAGACGACCCTCACGTCGTCATATCTGAGACGGCTAACTCAACTAGGGTTTCGATATGCGCGGTCTGTGGAAACATGTCAAACGGTTGAACGCGAATCACACGATACCCAAAGGTTGCCAGTCGAGCAAGATCCCGAGCAAGCGTGGCAACATCGCATGATACATAGAAGAGTCGCGCGGCTCTGATTCGTCCCAACTCCTGAAGTACAACCGGACTCAGCCCAGTTCGAGGTGGATCGACCAGAATAAGGTCATATTCGCGAGAGTTCACAAAAGGCAAAAATTTCTCTCCAGCTTGCCGTTTAAATTTGCAGCGTGCCACTCGACTCAACGCTGCAGACTTTCTCGCATCCGCAATGGCAAGCGCATTAGATTCGACCAACGTCACAAAGGCTCCATGTCGAGCCAAACTCATGCCGAACGCTCCAGTGCCTGCATACATTTCCAACACCTGCAGGCCGTCTGGGTGACCGATCCAGTCATTCAGCGTGTTCCCAATTGCTTCAAACACTGGCCAATTCGTTTGTGTAAAAGAATGAAACCCAATCTGAAGGGTCAGATCGCCAAATCGTTCGGTCAAAGAATCCTGTCCGACCACAAGCGCTGCACGCTGTATCCGATCATCCTTCGGACCTGGTCGTTGCACAACACATCCAACCACACCTGGCATTGGCAGGAATGATTCAAGAAATGCCTGCACCCGCTCCGCTTTTTTGTATGTCCCATGAAACACAAGCAAGATGTCGCTCGTGGTGGTTGAAAAACGACACTCGAGGTGCTCCAAAAACATTGGAATCGAAGACGAGGCTGTAAATCGTTGAGTCACCAATGCAGCGACATGCTTTAACCGTTCTGGAATAAGTAAACAGGTGTGGGCGTCAACAGGAATGTGCGTTTCTGCTTGATAAAAGCCAAGCTGGAGATGTGTTGATCCTTTGAAAACCACAAACCGAACCGTATTGCGATATCCCAAAGACTGAGGTGACGGCACAACGACTCCAACTTCAGGAATATCAATTTTCCCAATACGTTGAAGGGCATCCGTGAGCATCGCACGTTTTTCTCGAAGCTGGCCTTCATACTGAAGATGCTGCAGTTGGCACCCGCCACACACCCCATAGATCGAACAGGGTGGCTCCACTCGATCATGGGAGGCTTGAAGAATCTTGATAATGTCCCCAGAATGAACGCCGCGAAGCTTTGCACCAACCTGAATCTGGAGCGTTTCACCAGACAGCCCGCCTTTGACAAAGATCACCTGAGGGCCGATGCGGCCCAACCCATTCCCACCAGGCACGAGTTTTTCTATGAGAATCTCCGAAGAAGGAGAATCACTTGGAGAAGGCACGACAAGTTGATGATTCATGACAGCAGGAGAATGATTAACTTTCAGAACGGAGTTCAACATTCAGTAACTTAATTTTTCGATGGAGGTGGCTGCGTTCAATTTTCAAATCATCTGCGGTTTTTGACACATTCCAATTGTTCTCTCGCAATTTATTGGATATGAGTTCGCGTTCAAAGGCATTGCGGGCATCTCTCAATGACGCAAAGTCTTTCCCGGAAGCAAAGGCCTGATTGGCCCCTCCACTTCGTACCTGGAGGAACAATTCAATGTCCTTCGCATCGATCAGCGGACGTGGAACCATAATAAGTAGGCGTTCAATCAAATTCCGTAATTCACGAATATTGCCAGGCCAATCGTGTTGACGCAGCATTTCCATGGCCTCTTTCGTCAGTTCTTTGAATTTCAAGCCTTGCTCTTCCGCATGGAGCTTGAGAAAGTGTTGCGCTAACTCCGGGATATCATCCCGACGCTCCCGAAGAGTCGGCACCATAATCGGCAAGACATTTAAGCGGTAATACAAATCTTCACGAAACAGACCTTTTTCTATTTCTTCCACTAAGTCTTTGTTTGACGCGGCAATTACTCGAACCTGTACATTTAAAAGTTTCCCACCGCCGACTCGCGTAAATTGCTGCTCTTGCAACACACGCAAGACTTTCGCTTGTGTGGCTAAACTCATATCACCAATTTCATCGAGAAAGAGGGTGCCTCCATCAGCGAGTTCAAATTTCCCACGCTTCATCGAGGTCGCCCCGCTAAACGACCCCCGTTCATGGCCAAACAATTCACTTTCAATCAGCGTCTCAGGAATCGCGGCACAGTTCACTTCGACAAAGGGACGACTGTGGCGAGGGCTGTGAAGATGAATGGCACGTGCGACCAACTCCTTGCCGGTGCCATTCGCCCCGGAAATCAGCACGCGACTATTCGTCGGAGCCGCCATGGTAATCAGTTCACGAAGCCGGTGCATGGCCGGAGAAGTTCCGACTAGCTCAAATCGTCGTTCCACTTGAATCCGAAGATTCAAGTTCTCTTCTTCAAGTTTCCGCTGATGAAGCGCATTTCTGACCAGAATCGTGACTTTTTCTAGATCTAAGGGCTTCTCTAAGTAATCGTAGGCTCCTAACTTTGTGGCCTTGATGGCCGTTTCAATCGAACCATGCCCTGACATCATAATAACGAGGAGTGATGGGAATTGCTGTCTCAACCGTTTCAAGGTCTCCAACCCGTCAATCTCTGGCATCCAAATATCGAGAATAATCAAATCCGGTGGTTCACTCCGAACCATTTTCAGCACTTCCGTGCCGCTTTTGGCCACAGAAATTTGATACCCTTCATCTTCTAAAATACTGCTCAGCGTGTTCAGGATTGCTGGCTCGTCATCAACAATGCAGATACTCTCGGCCACAACGTTATCTCCTCAGAAAATTACCTACGGCTTCCGTGACGTTGCAGAAATCATTGAGAATCATCATACGCAACCACTCACGAAATGCCATAGCTTAGATTGGCAGATCAAACGTAAACACAGCACCTTTTGGTTGATTATTCTCTGCTCGAATCGAACCATTATGGTCGGTGATAATACGATGAACAATGGCAAGCCCCAACCCAGTCCCCGTCCGTTTTCGAGAAAAATACGGGACAAATAACTTCTCTTGGTCTTCGGGTTGAATCCCTGCCCCTTCATCAGCTATCCGCACGATAACACGATGACGTCTTCGATCGCACTCCGTTGAGACCCAAATTCGCCCCCGACTGTTCATGGCTTGAACGGCATTGTCAAAGAGATTTACAAACACCCGACGAATTTGTTCCACATCACAACTAATCTCCGGAAGCGACTCATCTAAATGCACCATCAATTCCACATTACGATGAGCTCCGGCATAGAGAGAGACGACCTTTTCGATGATGTCGCCTAACGATTCACGAGTCATGTGCGGAGCTGGCATTCGGGCAAATTTAGAAAATTCATCCACCATCCGCTTCAAACTACTGACTTCTCCAACAATCACATTCGTCGATTGATCGAAAATCTTTTCAAAATCTGGCGACTTTTCAAAAAACTTTTTCCGTAGACGTTGCGCGGACAATTGAATGGGGGTGAGAGGATTCTTAATCTCGTGGGCGATACGCTGAGCCACTTCCTGCCACGCCGCAGTTTTTTGCGCTTTAATCAATTCCGTTCGATCCTCAAAGACGAACACAAAACCCAAGTCATGACCGGCTTCATTCCGCATACGCGATACATTCAGACCAATGGTCAATAACATCCCATGCGCTTCCATTTGACCGGCCGACGAATAGCTCTCACGTCCATCAACAAGCATATGATCATAGGCCGATTGAAAGAGTGTTAACTGAAATTCCTTAAAGGCCTCCGTGACCGGCCTTCCGCGAAATTGTTCTCCACTGATGCCTAAGATACGTTCAGCTGATGGGTTAAATGTCGTAATCTTGGCATCAGCCGAGATGGACAAGACACCCGAGGCAATCGTTTCAACGACCGTTTCCGTGTATGCACGACGCTGATCAATTTCGGTATTCGACTGCAGCAAGGAATAGTTTGCTTCTTCTAGTCTCGATTTACTTTGCCGTAAATCTGAAGTCATCCGATTAAACGATTCGACCAGCGTTCCGATTTCATCGGTAGCCTTTACTTCTATCTTCACATCAAGATCACCTTTGGCAACTGCCTCAGTCCCTTCAGCAAGCCGTTGAATAGGAACAGTAATACCGCGAGCTACGTAAAAACCAAACCAGGTCGCGCCAAACAGAATCAACACCGTGACCACCGCGACAAATAAATAGGCCCCAACCTTAATCGGCGCTTTCATTTCTTTCATTTGCCGGTAATCATTAAATTGCTTAGCAATGACATCCATCTTGACCAACAACGATTCGGGCACATAGGCCGAGACTACAACCACACCACTGACCTTGCCCGGAGTGGCATTCGACAAAATCGGAGTAGCTGCACGGACCAATCGACCAACAGGAGCTTCTTGTACCGAGTTGAGTTCTTCACGCGTATCGAGCACTTGCAGCACCAATTGCCCGACAGGAAGACTTAACACGGCATCCGTCAGATCTGGATGAACAACCCGCGCTAACGTTTCCATCCTGGGGGAAAAGACCTCGACGCCGGCAAGATTATATTCCATTCGCTTTCGACCCATCGCTGAAATCAGCAATTCTCGATGTTCAGGACTTAGAATATCTTCTCGGAAAATTTCTTGGCTAATCGCCCGAGCACTGTTTACGGCAAGGTCCACTCGATCTTCATGATAGAATTGCGCCAATTCCTCAGAATCGTTTAAGACTTGCATGATTTGGTCATTAAACCACACTTCAATCACTTCGCTGATCACGCCACTCGCCACCGTCGCTAACATGACCGTCGGAATCAACGCAAATCCAATAAATGCCGCAATCAGTTTTGCACGAAACCCCGATCCAATGAGGCGATGCCGTTTCTCAAAATATGCCCGAATGAGATTGCGCGACAATAGGAGGGACAGCACCACCAATCCCACACTATCCAGATACACTAAAAACATCACAACCGCATAACTGGGACTGGGAAGAATAGAGTCCGGTTTGGTGGCATTCGTAATTCCGTATCTGGCATAAATAGCCGTGAGAACTAGACACGGAACAAGCAGCAACAACACAATGACCACGGGCCTAAAATGCCGTGCTTTCTGTTGGCTGTCTGACTCTCTCTCTGAATATTGAGGATCGGGTGTTGGCGTGGGAAGGTCCCGACGGGGAAATTTTGGTTGACGCGGGTTATTAGAAAACAGATTCATCGACACTCTCAATCAGTTAAACAGTCATCGGGCAAGGCTCAACACTCACAATTATGTTTGTTCAGGCAACAGCATTTCGTCGCCAGCCCTCTTACGGCCAAAAACAGGAACACCGTCTCAGCTTAGTAAGCCATTCACACGAGAGATTGCCTAGCCACCGAAACGAGACATGAATCAAAGACCGCTATCCTATCGACTGAATATGCGGATCACCGATAATCGAGAACGCCAGATTTTTCGAGTTTTTGAAGCAAATAGTGGTGCTCTCTCATGAATATATCATGAAAAGAACTGGAAGCTTTTGCAAGAACATCAGTGACCCGAAGCCGATGACTCTTCCCTTAGAATATGTTCCTAAGAAGATGGAGAGCCCGGGCTCGCAGATGTCAGGGCTACATATTTCATTCGAAGGGTGTAGAGCATATCTCCGAGCACTGACGATTCGTCTGGTGAGAGATTCCCTTTCGTTTTTTCATCCAGCATCGAGAGAATATCTACGACTTCCTTGGCCTGCGGGAGATTCACTGGCACCGAGGGTTGTTGAGTGTCAAGAGACTCTCCCATCAACATCAAGGCTGACGTCCCGAGAGAAAAAACAAATGAGGAAAATGTAATAGGCGGTCCTGATTCTTGAGGCTCAGAAGACTTGGCTGAGCTGGATGGAGACGGGGTAGGTTCCGAGATTGGCTCTGCAGTCGAAGTTGGAGATGGATCTGGCTCTGTGCTACGCCCACGTTTATCTCGAATAATAAAGCCTTGTTCTTCCTCGCTCATCAGGGCATCCTCCTTTTATAATCTATCAAAACCGTAACATTATTATACGGTTTCTCGCAAGAAACCACGAGATTGCACCGGGCAGAGAAAGCGGTATAATAGCCGCCTATCAGAGGCCATCCATCATATCCCACTTCTTTCCTCCACAATGGAGAATTTATGATGACCGGCGTGCCGAACACATCAATAACTTTGGGTGAGCATGCGTGTGCTCAACACCTCACATCATGAGTGCAAAAATCTCAGAACTTGTCGCACTCCTGGCTCAATTGCGATCCGCAGAAGGCTGCCCATGGGATCGTCAACAAACACACGAAACACTGAAACCCTACCTCCTTGAGGAATCTTATGAAGCACTGGAGGCCATTGACAATCAGGATGCATCAGCTTTGAAAGAAGAACTGGGCGATGTGTTATTGCAAGTGATCTTCCATGCGCAAATTGCCGAGGAGCACTCAGAATTTACACTTGATGATATCGCCTCGCATCTCAGGGAAAAACTGATCCGTCGACATCCACATGTCTTTGCTCCGGAGCAGCACACAGAGGTGAAATCCGCTAATGATGTGGCGCAAAAATGGGAAACGATCAAGAAGCAAGAACGCCAAAACGACACCGCTTCGTCATCGACATTAGATGGAATTCCTAAAATCGCCCCGGCACTTCAACGAGCCTATCAAGTACAAAAGCGTGCGTCAAAAGCCGGATTTGATTGGACTAGCTCTGAACCTGTATTAGAAAAATTACGCGAAGAATGTCAGGAACTGTACACCGCCATGTCTGACCTACAAAAGCAGCAATCGACATCACCTTCGCGTGAGACGTTGACGTCCTATGAGTCTCGAGTCGAAGCCGAGTTCGGAGATGTATTATTTTCTTTTGTCAATATGGCTCGTTTTCTGAAAATCAATCCAGAAGAATCCCTGAGAAAAGCCACCAACCGTTTTGCTTCACGATTCCGATATGTGGAAGCGAAGGCCTTGGAAACGGACCGTACTGTCGGGAAATGCACGGAAGTGGAACTTGATCAATGGTGGGAAGAGGTCAAAGCACGTGAACGTCAGGAAACCGATAGACACACACCTCATCATGACACAATAAAGGATTGGAAAACCTAAACATGGAAGAACACGACAATAAAGCAACCGAAGGGAAACGTGTTGGGCTCCATCCTGCCATTGTCTTATTCGGCGTCATTGTCGGACTGTGGCTCTTCATAACGCTCATTATCCCGAAATCCAAAAACACCAAACCTCAAGACGGCATGCCTTCCGAATCAGCCAATTCCAGTCCTATCACTTCGTTTTCTAGTGACGTCGTTCCCGTCTTCAACACAACGTCCACCATCACGGAAATGAACATCATCAATGTAACCGTGCCGCCGGCCACCACGGACAGCCAAGTTGTCGCACTCCTGTTCCACCTGAAAACAGCTCGTCTCGAAGGCACACTCTCCACCTTACTTCCTCCAACAACTCCAAAAGACGATCTGGGAGAATTTGCGATTGCTGACATCTATATATTTTCTGAACCAGAATATGCTGTGCCTGAGGCCACTGAAGTCTTGAGTCGCGGGGCCCATGCACCCGGCACGCTCTACCCCAGTTCAATCCCTTTCGAAGTGGCCATGGAACATGTCCGTGGTCATTACGCTATTAACCTTCACAACCGCACGACTCCGGAAACAGGATCACTTGGGTTTGGCGAAGACGAAACAGGCGTATATTCAAAGCACTATCAAAAGATTTTTTGAAGAACCCGGAAAGCGAATGACCAAAGGCAAGATGGAAATTGAAAAGTATTATAGCGATTCCAATGAATTTCCAGTTGATGAGGTAAGGGAACCTAAGCGACGATTGTTGTGGGGATCCTGTGTAATCTCAATGGACAACTAAAATTTAATGCAGTTCTGCTCCTGAGGTGTAAATTGAGGTCGCCAAGCCAGCGTCATTCCACACAGAAAACAGTGAAATTTCATTGATTCGGTTATCGGCCCTAAATATCGAAAGTTATTTGAGACGGCTATAAGCCATTTAACCCTTCATGCATTTCCCACTCTCCTATTTTTTCAATTTACACTTTTCACTTTGCATAAAGAAGGCATTCCTAAATCCCAACTTTTTCCTGAATCTCTTTTCGAATGCGATCTTTCTCAGCCTGCATCCAACCTTCAAGTAACGGGGCCAAATGCTGAAGGTCATCGTCAAATAGCCCGATCATCACATCACGGCGATCGGCAAACAACCCATCTTGGTTTCCCAATTTGAGTTTGTGATCTGCAATATGACGGCAAAGTATTTGGTTGGCCCGCAACTGTTGGCCACTCGTTCCTCCCGTCACACCTAATATATTTTCCTTAAAGTATTCGAGTTCCGGCTTGATGAACACCTTCACACGAACACCTTGCGGCGTACCCCAATGAGGGCGTTCAACAGAATAGTCATACGAAAAAGCCGGTTCGCGAGGCTCACGATAGGGACCCATCACATTCAGAACGGTATACTCATCAGATGTTTGTTCATCATTCATTGTTATATTCCATGGGACTCAGACACGCTGGTCTTTGATTGAATTTGTATTAAATTAACTGGCGGCTCGCCTTCGAGCACTCCTGTCCAATGCTGAAGTCCATCAGACAGATAATATAAATTGAGATAACCCTGACGACTTAAGTAATCACAGGCTAATCGACTGCGTTCCCCATTATCGCAGTACACCACGACCGCATAATCGGTTCTGGATATTTCTGTCCCGCAACGCTGCTCTAATTCTTCAAGAGGAATCAGCATCGCACCGGCTAAATGTCCACGTTCGTATTCTTGAGCCGTCCGAACATCAAGGCGGATTATTTCCTGTTGCTCATCCGCACCATTGCTATTGCCCATCGCACGCTGCCCTTCCTCCTCAGCCGAGATTGTTCGATAAAGACGGCCTTCTCGAATAAGTTCACTGGGTACAATTTCTCCCGTAGCAACAGCCGCAAGTTGAAGGCGAAGTGGTTCGACGAGCCTTCGACCTTCCTGCAATTGTGCCTGAAGTTTGAGTTCAATAGCGGACTGCGTGCGTTGAAGTTGCTTTACCTGTTTGCCCAACTTTCGAGCATACATCCACACCCCAACAGCGAAGAGACACCCGACAACGGCAACTCCTGAGATAATTGCATCCATGATCCATTACACAAGAAAATTGGAAGAGACGGATTAGTCACAACATCGCGTTATGAACAACGCTAGAGTGGAGAGGTTGGTCGGGGCGAGAGGATTTGAACCTCCGACCCCCGCGTCCCGAACGCGGTGCGCTACCGGTCTGCGCTACGCCCCGATCTCTATCAGAAGAGTCCGACCAGCTACTGATCGTCAAAGAGGGTCAAAAGGGATTCCATGAGATTCAGCCACCGCACGACATGTGACCCGGCCTCGACTCACGTTGACCCCACGAGCGAGACCCATTTCGGTTTTCAGAGCCTCCTCCACTCCTTGATTCACCAACCGGACTATAAAAGGTAACGTTGCGTTGGTCAAGGCCACCGTCGAAGTTCGCGGAACGATGCCGGGAATATTGGTGACAGCATAGTGGAGAACATGGTCAACCACATAGACTGGATCTGAATGAGTCGTTGGATGAGTCGTGTCGGCGCAGCCACCCTGATCCACGGCCACATCGACAAAGACTGCGCCGCGTTTCATGTGACCGATGAGCTCACGCGAAATCAACTTGGGAGCTTTCGCTCCAGGAATCATCACTGCACCAATGACAAGGTCTGCCTCTTTAATCGCATCATCCAACACCTGAGGCCGTGAAACCAACGTGGTGACTCGTCCGGCATAGAGGTCATCCAAATGGCGAAGCTGTTCGACATCAATGCTTAAAATGGTCACGCGAGCGCCCATGCCCACCGCAACCCTTGTCGCCGAGGCCCCAACGACCCCAGAACCAATTATGACCACATGCCCTGGGGTAACACCGGGAATTCCGCCAAGAAGAACACCTCGACCGCCTTGATGACGTTCTAAAAAATGCGCACCAATTTGAATGGACATGCGTCCGGCAATTTCACTCATCGGGCGGAGCATTGAGAGTTCTCCGTGAACGGTTTCCGTTGTTTCATAGGCAATGGCCGTACATCCTGAGGCCATCAACGCCTCCGTCAAAGATTGAGAAGCCGCAAGATGGAGATAGGTAAAGAGGGTATGATGACGTTGAATATACTGATATTCTTGAGGCTGGGGTTCTTTGACCTTCAGGATGAGTTCGGCCTCGCTATACACATCTCGAGGTGATTCAACAAGCTTTGCTCCGGCCTTACGATATTCGTCATCCCAAAACCCACTCCCCTCGCCTGCCCCTTTTTCCATGAGGACCAGATGGTCAAGCGAGACCAAATGCTGAACGGCACTTGGAGTCACGGCCACGCGAAATTCATGATCTTTCACTTCTTTGGGAACGCCGATGACCATTATGAACCCTCCTCGATTTCACGGATCGTCGTCATGACAGCCGCTGGACACCTAGAGGAACCCTCAGGTAAGATCGCTGACCATTGTGAATTTTGCCTTCGATTCTCATTGATATCATAAAGAAAATGGGAGCTTTCAAGCACCACATCTTTATCTGCATTAATCAACGTCCAAAGGGAGATCCTCGAGGATGCTGCGCAGATACTGGGTCGGTTCAACTCCATGCCTTTTTCAAAAAGGAAGTTGAGCGATTGGGGCTCAAGGGGATTGTGCGTGCCAATAAAGCTGGATGCCTTGACCATTGTGAATTTGGACCGAGTATCGTCATATACCCTGAAGGCGTCTGGTATTGGGCCGGAACCGAAGCGGATGTGACAGAAATCATGGAACGCCATATCGTGAAAGGAGAAATCGTTGAACGCTTGCTCATGCCAGGACACGATGCACCAAAACCACTCCTCAATCCCCAATGATCTGACGCTCCGAAATCAATCAATTTTGCATCCATTCACATGTACCCAAGCATAAAATGAGAGACTGTTATGTCAATTGAAGCCAAATGGAAAGCCAATCAAGACAAGGCCGCCTATCTCAAAAAATTCCCAGGTCTCCTCTCCTCGTGGGAACAGGCCGTCGGTCAGACGGTTGAACATGTGGTGCCACTCGCATCTGACACTGGCACAGCCATGATTGTATTTTCCAATGCCACATTTGCGGTCTCTCCCCCCGTGACGCTTGAACCTCGAGACCTCAAAGCCGGGCTGTCTGCAGGACGTTCAGTCTTAGAGGCAAAACTTCCTGAAGCCTTTGCTGAATATGACCGATTGGCGCTATTAGACCAAGAAGCCGGACGGAAAGCTCGAATGGAAAATATTCTTGGCGCCATCACGAATAATCTAGAGCAAATACCTGAATTAAAAGATCATATCCGAACATTAGTGCAATCTTGGGAATCGTAGGTACATCGTATGAATATGTTTGAACTGTTTTCCCAGGGTTTATTTGAAGGAGTCACTCCTATGATGGTAACTAGAGATCATCTCGTTCGTCACCCAGACCGCTGTACCCATAATGCCGTCTGTATTCCCGTGTGCCCAACCGGCGCATGGCTTTCAACTCCTCCGTTTAAATTTGATTCGTCTCGCTGCTTGGAATCTTGTCGACTCTGCCTTGATGCCTGTCCGACCCAGGCAATCTACACTGTTTTCAGAAAGGGCGAAAAAGTCCTTCTTCCACCTCAGGACTAGACTTATGCGACGCTTGTGCCTGCACGCTGTAGCGCTTACAGCCTTCGTCGCCACTTCGGCGGAGTAGGCCAGGCCCGGCGCACAAACGTGATTCGTTGCGTGTCACTCGCAAGAAAAACCAGAACAAGCTTTTCACGAAATACGTTTCACAAGCAACGAGATACGTTTTCCCCCCTCACACCACACGTTTTCGCAGATAGCCCCAATAAGCTGTTCCGACAGAGTCACATCCACCAAATAATGTCGTCATCGCCATAATTCGATACACTTCCCCACGAGAGACTTTGTGGGGAATAGCTGGATCGAGTATATGCGGTGAGGTAGATAGCTGCTGAAGCGTCCGGAGACCAATCAAAATTGGCCACATACAAGCCAGCCGCAATCGAACTTCAAGACGAGGAATCGCCATCGTATAGCTCCATCCTTGATCTAAGTGCTCAAGAGCGGTGGCAATCAATTGCTTGAGAATCGGACGAAGACGCTGAGCATTTCGTTGATCTAGCAAATCCTCCGGCTGGAGATGCGCTTCATCCAAAAGATGTTGAGGGATATAGCATCGGCCAAGACGAAGGTCCTGAGCCACATCTTTCAAAATATTGACTAACTGCAATCCTTTCCCATATCGAATTCCCGTAGGAGCCATCACCGACAATTCCCAATGGGAGAGGCGAGGAAGATGGGCACACATGATTTTTGTCCAAAACTCCCCGACACACCCAGCTACAGCATATGTATAATAATCCAATTCTTTCGTCGTTGGCAGTGCCGTCACACGAGCATCAGATTGCTGAGGAAATTGAACAAGGTCAAATTCCATCCCTTCAATGATAGTTGGAAGCAATTCAGCAATGAGTTGCTGATCTTCCCCTGGCAGAGTTTCATACAACAAGAAACACCGAGGAAGCTCTTCAAGTAAGATCCGCTCACTCGGATCTCGCTGCAGCGAGGCAGCCAAGGCTTGGATCGACTGCACGTCGGCTGCGTGGACTTGGCCATGTCGGAACTGTGCCTTGAATTGCTGCAGACAACGAAGTCTGGTCTCCTGATTGAGTTCGCCCGTATCCGCGATCGTATCAGCCGCTCGAGCAAACAAATATGCAAGACCAACTTGCGAACGAACAGCAGTAGGCAGCACAGCCAGCGTGAGATAAAAAGATCGAGAGACACGCTTGAGAATGGTCTGGAGAAGATAGGTGTCTGCTTGTGACGAATCCATCTGGAGGAAAATCAGCGAACGTTCAGCACGCCTTCCATGCCTTCTTCACGATGATCAGGGAAAAAAAGCAGCTGTTTATTACAGTAAAAAACGTGAGGCCCACTCTGAGTTGGAGTGAACTGAATCGTGGCCTGCTCTCCACTATCAACATTGGCCTCAATCAGGCGAGTGCCATCAGGCGAATCCAACAAAAAGTTGTGTGGAACAAGAAACGACTCATTCTTCAGCAGAAATTCAATAGGTTGTCCAACTTCAGCCATCAACGTTTGCGGTGTAAACGTATAACTCTCCATCGTAATCGTGATGAATTGCGTTCCTGTCCCAGACATGCCCGTCTCTCCGGTTTCATCAGCCCACACAGCCTCTTGCCCCAGGACGAGTCCGCCGAGCATGACACACACCACGAATACAAACTCATAAAGCCGGGGCCTTGGGAAATATTTCACGAATCCATCTTTCAAGAAACTTGGGGATATTCAAATTTATAGAAACACAGTATAATACCTGCAAGAGGAGTGAGAATCACCTGTTTTTGCCAGATTCCCTCTTGACTTGTCAGAAAAAATTATTATCTTTCAACTAGATAGTGCATTTCATCGTTGAGACCTGTGTCACGTTCGATAAGATTCACTAACAAGGCGTATCAGCAAGTATTTCTATAAAGGGGGAGATTCGATGAAAAATCTGAAAGGTATAGGATTGTTGCTCCTGGCCAACATCCTAATTTTTGTCACACTTTCTATTACATTCACGGTGTTGTCGGAATTTGTCCTTCCAGCGTTTGGAATTGACATCCGTGGATCGATTGGACAGCAGGATTTGCTGTGGGCATTTGTCTTTGGTTTTGGTGGCGCCTTCATCAGCTTGGCCTTCTCTAAGCAGATGGCCAAAAGCATGATGAACTGTCAGCAAATCACCCAACCGCGTACGCAGGCGGAAATGCTGGTCTTTGATACGGTTCGAAAAATTTCAACACGCTTAGATGTCAAAATGCCAGAAGTGTACGTATACGAAGGAGAAGATCCTAACGCTTTTGCAACCGGGCCATCCAAGAACAATTCGATGGTAGCTGTCTCAACCGGCTTGCTCAACAATCTCAATGAAAACGAGGTCAGAGCTGTTCTCGCACACGAAATGGGACATGTCTATAACGGTGACATGTTTACCACGACGATCTTAGCCGGACTCATGAACACCTTCGTCTACTTCATCAGCCGTTGGGTGTATCGACAAGTTGCGGAACGGAACCCCATGCTCGGCTTTGGAGTCTATATTTTCTTACAGATTGTCTTATCGTTCTTGGCTATGATCCCAATTAGCTGGTGGTCACGTCGGCGAGAATTTGTCGCCGATCGATTTGCCGCGAATACTGTCGGCAAAGAACATATGATTTCGGCTCTGCAATCCATTGATCGTTGGGTCAAAGGCGTTCAATATCAATACAGTACTGAAGACGCTCTTGCCACGATGAAAATCTCTGGACAAACCAGAAGCATGATGCAAATGTTTGCCACCCACCCACCAATCGAAGCTAGAGTGGCCGCTTTGCAACGGCTGTAAGTCTTATAAATAGAGATAGAATAAAAAAAGGGGCTTGCATTTCAGCAAGCCCCTTTTTTTATTTGTCCTAACTGTTATTGCGAATCCAAATAAGCTTCAGTGGTGCCTAGGCCACGAACGCTCAACGCACCACTGGCCTTGTCGGTTCAATCTTTTCTGAGAATCACGAGGTTCACTCACTATTGTGATCATAAGTCGAAACGATTGTTGTGTGACACCGCGTAACTTCAATAGGGAACTGACGTTCCACACGGTTCTGCTCCAAAGGTGTGTCGACTTGAGGTCGCTAAGCCAGCGTCATGACCCACCTCAAACATTGAAAGGTACCCGAATCGGCTATAAGCCCTACGGTTCAAACACAAAGTGACTTCGACGATTATGCTTCCAACAATTTAACGAATGTTGGAAGCAAAATGGTTTCGATTTCCCATAACTCAACACTTGCATGTTTTCAGGCGGAACGCCGAGATCGGTTAAGTAATCTTTCACAGCTTGGGCCCGTCGTACGCCAAGTGCAATATTATATTCTTCGGTTCCACGCTCATCGCAATGCCCCTGAATAATGAGCTTTTTATTCGGATAACGACCCAAGAGTATCTTGGCATTGGTTTGTAATGCAATCAGATCGTCAGCACTGAGCGTGAATTGGTCATAGTCAAAAAAAACATCCGATAATGTATATGGAATGCCTTCTAGATCATCAGGTTTGGCTAATTTAGAAATCGGTGCGGATTCAGGGGTATTGGCCAACGGTTCATGCGAGCCCTCCCCAGAGGAGTCATAGAGATCACTGGTATTTCCGAAGTCACCTGGCTGAATAGCCTGCAGCTCATCCTCTGACGATTGAGACTGCTCATCCTCAGGCGTTGGAACCGGTAAAATTGGAAGAGGAGTCTCGATAGATGTTTCCTCAAGCTGAGCAACGGTCGTTTCATTATCTGGAGACAGACTATTTACGCTGGTGTGCTGCCGTGAATGACACCCTGCCATGAGAACCAGCAGACTCAAAACAAGCAGGCCAAGATAGAAACGTGAAGTCATTCTAAATCGATTCCCCGTAGAAGAAGCCATGCCCGATTTTTCTATCATAAAAACGATCAATTGTCGTCAATCAACACACAACAAAATTATGGCTGATCCTTATTCCATTCAGTTAACAATGGCTTGACACATTCTTTTTTACTCTATCATACTGAAGGGTTGATTCGTATCAAATTTATACCCAACATCGTTTGGCTCAAAGAAGACTTGACGATATTTTGAGAAGGCCGGTATGATCCCAATCGTTCTTCCTTCCATGTAACAGGCACGAACAGCGTTAGCCCTTACCAAGAATTCACACACCAAGGCCCGTTGTTATCGATTATGATTGAAGTTCAGCACGTCACAAAACGGTATGGCCCGCTCACAGCCATTCAGGACATTTCGTTTTCCGTGGCCAAAGGAGAAATTGTGGCGTTTCTTGGTCCGAATGGAGCTGGCAAAACGACGACCATGCGCATATTGACGGGCTATATGCCAGCCACAGACGGCGCTGTCCGTGTCGCAGACTTTGACTGCCATGAATCACCGCTGGAGGTGAAGCGACGAATTGGATATCTCCCAGAACATCCTCCATTGTATCTTGAATTAACGGTCCGGGAATATCTGACCTTCGTTGGACGAATGAAAGGTATTGAGATGGGACAAGTCGCCAAACGAATGGAACGCGTCATCGAACAAACCGGCCTGGGTGAAGTCAAGAAACGGGTCATTGGAAATTTATCGCGAGGATATCGCCAACGGGTCGGCTTAGCGCAGGCACTCATCCATGATCCCCCTGTACTGATCCTTGATGAGCCGACTGTCGGACTTGACCCCAATCAAATCATCGAAATTCGTGAACTCATTAAAAGCCTGCGAGGCTCCCATACCATTATCCTGAGCACACATATTCTGCCGGAAGCCACGGCACTGTGCGAACGTGTGATTATTATCCATCGTGGCAAAATTGTCGCTATTGATACTCAAGAACAACTTGCCACCCGTCTTCGCCGATCAGAAAAACTTCGAGTCACTCTCAAAACAGGACTGTCTGATATGGAAGACCAGCTACGAACGGTTCGAGGGGTCATCAATGTGTCTGCCGGGGAATCAGCGAACACCTACCTGATTGAGGCAGAACTCGGACAAGACATTCGAGAGGCCGTGACCGAGTTTGTCATCTCCCACCAGTTAGGTCTTCTGGAACTCACCGTTGTTTCCATGTCTCTTGAAGATGTCTTTATTCAACTCACGAAACAGGATACATCGTACAGTCCCGCAGGAATTGATCAATCACTATGAGACCCGTCACCACCCTCCTCTCGAAAGAATTGCGCTGCTACTTCGTCTCACCCATTGTGTACGTCATTGCAGCCGTGTTTTTAGGTCTCGTCGGACTGCTAAGTTATTGGGCTGTGGTCAATGCCAGCGGTCAAGCCTTACGAATGATGCAAGTGTCCAACACCTATGCCCAAATTAACTTGAATGACCTGGTCTTTCGCCCAATGTTTTTCAGCATGAACCTTGTCCTGATGTTTGTCTTACCGCTCTTAACAATGCGGACCTTTGCAGAAGAACGAAAACTCCGAACGTTTGAGTTACTGCTCACGTCTCCGATTGGCATTAATGAAATTGTTTCAGCCAAATTCCTCAGCGTGTTGGCCATTTATCTGATTCTTCTTATTTTCACAGGATTGATTCCGTTGGTGCTCTCAGCCTACGTCAGCTTCAATTGGGACCCCATCTGGACAGGATTTCTGGCCTTACTACTTCAAGGTGCGTTCATGCTCGCCATTGGCGTCCTGGCATCAGCCATGACTGAGAATCAAATCATTGCGGCATTTTTGAGCTTTGGAATCATTTTGCTTATTTGGCTTCTCGGCCTATTTGCCACAGTCCTTGGCGATTCGGCTTTAGGACACCTCTTCTCATACCTCTCATTCACCGAGCATTACGAACGCTTGGTTCGAGGACTCGTGAGTGTGAAAGATATTGTGTATTACCTCTCAGGCATGGCCTTTATGTGGTTTGCGGCCCATCAAGTGATTGACGCTCATCGATGGAAATAAGTCGTTTTATCCCCATTCTCGGTGGTCTCGGGATCATCCTCGCACTTGCAGGCGT
>BQIX01000018.1 GCA_021604145.1 Nitrospirales bacterium | reverse complement strand
TCCGCATTTTTTATTCATCACCTCGAGCACGCCGATCGGATCACCTTCCCAGCGCTTTAATGGCAACGCAATCAAGTCCTGAGTCACCTGTCCAAACGTCTGATCGATCCGCATAAAATGACGTTGATCCTGTTGTACATTGTTCACCACAATGGCTTCGGCATGCTGAAACGCCACTCCGGCTATACCTTCATCCCAAGAAAATGTTGTGCCTATTGGCGGAGATTTTTCACCAATGACATGGGTAAACTCTAACTCTTTGGTCTCTGGATTCGCGAAAAGAATGCATCCGGCTTCCGCCCCAACCACATCCAATGCAATGCTCAGGGCTTGCTCTAAGACATCTTCGAAACGAAGACGCTGGAAGAGCGCTTCGCTAATTCGCCGGGCAGCTGCGAGTTCACGTTCCCGTCGGTCAAGCCGCGCCTGAATCTGTAAGTTGGCACGGTCAGACAGCATGTCCGAATCCTGGCCATGACTACTCATACCATCCCCTTCAAAAACTATGGACTCTGTGTATTGAAAGGATCGTAGCACCCTTAGAGCCTTTTTGCTAGATAGTATCGCGTGACATATAGACTGACTCTTCATCCTGAGCTATGAGTTGAATCACTCCCGTTCATCCTCAAGTGAGACGAAGTGAAAAGCACAATGATACATGAGCCTGTGATCACCATACTGAGGATTTTTTTCTAAAAGAATCTCACACCAATACTTGTCAGTAGGCGTGAAAACGTCAATAATGCGTATAACATTCCTCCATTGGCCAAGAGGATATTTTCTGCATTCTCTCTCTTTAAGTTTGCATCACATGACGAATGTTTCGAGGGAACAGAATGCACCAGAAGGTGTGAAAAGCATTTGAGATTCTTCGTATTATCATCCTGAACACGTCTAAAGTGTTCACCGTCGCCTCTTCATACTGAGTAATCGAACCATCAAAGATCGACCGTTAGGAATGCAGGCATGAATTCATTCGCTGGCTTTTTGATGCGACCCCGATCCATGGGACTTGCGATCCTTGCAGTTCTACTCATCATACGAATCTGGGATCCTATTCCTGTTAAAACACTCCGCCTTCAAGTTTTTGATTATTTTCAAAAAATTCAACCCCGAATTCCAACAGGGAATCAGGTCATGATCGTCGACCTCGATGAGGCAAGTCTGGCCCATTACGGACAGTGGCCTTGGCCACGAACGATGATGGCTCAGTTGATTACGAATCTCTTTAACTCCGGGGTGAAAGCTGTGGGCTTTGATATCATCTTTGCTGAACCAGATCGTTTATCGCCAGATTGGATGCTCGCAACACTTGATGGTCTCAACCCACGAGCGAGAGAGCATCTGATGAATTTACCGAACCATGATGTCATTCTCGCCAATGTTATAAAACAGAAGCCCATTGTCCTTTCACAGACGGCACTATCCAAGGCCAGTCCAGTCACTCATGATTTCCCGCCAAGAACCCCCACACTCATCGAAGTCGGCATGGACCCGAGGCCACATCTCTTTTCCTATCCAGGTTTGCTTCGCAATATTCCGGAGTTAGAAACTGCCGCACAAGGACATGGCATCATTACGCTCAATCCAGAACCCGATGGCGTCGTACGAAGAGTCCCCATGCTACTACGCGTTGACTCACACATCCTTCCCACCCTCAGCCTCGAACTCCTTCGGGTCGCCACGACTGAATCTGCGGTTTCAGTCAATACTGACTTTGCCGGCATTCAAAACGTGACAGTTGCACAGACTCAAATTCCAACTGACAACATCGGCCGAATGTGGATTCATTATGCGAAACGCAACCCAGAACAATACATCTCGGCTCAGGATATTCTGACCAACACAATCCCGCCTGAAAAACTTGCCGGGAAATTGGTGTTAATCGGCTCATCAGCGGCTGGCTTGGGCGATGACAAGGTGACGCCAATCGAGGGAACATTGCCTGGAGTAGAAATCCATGCCCAAATTCTCGATATGTTGATAACCCAATCATTCTTAACCCGTTCGAATATCGCGCTAGCGCAGGAATTGATTACCATTCTTCTTCTTGGACTATTCATCATTTTTCTTGTGCCGTTTTTCGGTGCACTTCAGACATTGCTCTTGGGTACAGGCATTACTGCGGGAATGATCGCCACCTCATGGTATTGGTATGTGGCTCATGGCGTACTCTTTGATGTGTCATATGGAGCGATGGGAATTCTCGGACTCTATAGTCTCCTAAGTTATGTCAACTATGTTCGCGAAGAATATTCTCGTCGACAAATCCGAAACACATTCAGCCGATATATCTCACCAACACTCGTCGAACAATTGTCACGCAACTCTGGGCAGGTACAGCTCGGAGGCGAAACCAAAATCATGACCGTATTGTTCTGTGATGTTCGTGACTTCACCAGCATCTCGGAACAATACCAAACAGACCCTCAGGGATTAACCCAGCTCATCAACCAACTGCTCACACCCTTGACGGAGTCAATTCTTTCTCATCATGGAACAATTGATAAGTATCTTGGTGATGGCATCATGGCATTTTGGAACGCACCACTTGACGACCCTGATCATGCCGTGCATGCGTGTAAAGCCGCATTGGACATCCTTCATCAATTAGAAATTTTCAATCAAACACGAATCTATGAGTCTGCCAATGCCGGGAATTCGTTTTCACCAATCAAGGTTGGAATTGGCATCAATACCGGCCCATGTGTCGTCGGCAACGTCGGCTCCAAGCAACGATTTGACTATTCTGTCCTGGGAGATACCGTCAATATTGCCTCACGGTTAGAAGGGCTCTCAAAATCCTATGACCTTGGAATTGTGATAGGCCCACACACGGCCGAACTCGTTCGGGCACGTTTAGCTATCCTTGAAATTGACGTCTTGACATTAAAGGGGAAAAAAGAAGCCGCCAGAACATATAACGTGATCGGAGACGATCTACTCTACATGGATTCCCGCTTTCAGGCTTTACGGCAGTTACATGCAGAAATGTTGACGGCCTTTCGAAGCCGCGAGTGGGGCCGGGTTAAGCAGATCTTGATGCATCTTGAACATAATCCTCATATGCCACTCCCACTCCATAAATTATATAATGAACGCCTTCTCTACTACCAAAAACATCCCCCTCCCAAAGACTGGACTGGCCATTTTATGTCAACCCTTAAATAGGCAGGCTGACACAACATGGGAAAGAGCACACACAAGCCTTTCTTATCGTAAAAAACAACATATATGTTGTTTTAGATGGCATGTTGTATCATAATCATTCAGTCATGATTCATGAAAAAGAGAATATTACGGTCGTATGCTCTAACCTTCTTCCTGGAAGGTCAGAGGCGTATTTCTTTTTTGTGTTTCGTGGAAAGGGGAATGTGTGGTCGCAATCACCATAAAAAATCACATGATGGGTCTGCTTGGTATTCTGCTTATTGGATTATTCATGCATGCCTCCGTAGCCTCGGCAGACGAGTATGCCATTGGAACCGTCAAATCGGTCAAAGACCACGCATTCATCATCAGAGGAGATGATCGAATCGAATGTCAAATTGGTGATGCGATCTTTCAACATGATACTCTTGAAACAGACGAGAGCGGAGCCTTGGGCATCACGCTCAAAGACAACACCAGGCTTTCTCTTGGCCCTCAAAGCTACCTCACGGTGGATGAATTTATCTTTAACCCCAAACAAGAACAATACTCATTTGTTACGAAGATGATCAGAGGCACACTCGTGTACCTCTCAGGTATTATCGCCAAGCTTTCTCCCGAATCAGTTTCAATTAAAACACCAACCGCAACAGTCGGTATCAGAGGAACACGACTCGTGATCCGAATCGATCAGGAAATTGAAGAAGGGACTAACCAAGAAGGTTAGTCGAACCGGCCCAAGACAACCGAAACCCGTTGTGATGATATGGATGTCAGTTCAACGCAACCCTTAAAAGTATTTCACCAGTTGACAGGATGGGTGCTCATTTTCCTTCTTCTTATTTCAAGCTGCGCAAACCCACCCAAACCTCTACCTGCCCCTTGGATGAATCCAAATCTTTGGGAACGCGGAACAACCGTCACTGGGACAGGAATCCCCGAAGCACAAGTCTACGTTTGGCATAATGGTCTTCCCATCGCCAAGGATACCATATCATCTGAAGGCCTATATGAACTGACCGTACCAGCATTAAACGAGGGACAGATGCTTACGGTGACCCAGACCCTCCATGGACAGTCGAGCGTCAGATCTGCTCCAGTCAGCGTGAATGCAGTTAAACTGACTGGAATCGAAATCTATCCTGTTGTCTCAACAACGATTGAACAAGGTCAGACTTTCACCTATGCCGCAAAGGGGATATTTTCAAATGGTGAGACCCAAGATTCACTCTCTCGAGTTACCTGGATCACAAACCCACCAACAGTGGCCAGAATCAATGCCGTTGGGACCGTCACAGGACTCGAAGCCGGGACCACGACGATTCAAGCGACACGGGAGGGCATCCAATCCGCTCAAGCCCAATTGATCGTAAAGCCACAGCCACCCGCTGTGACCTCATCACTCAAGGCCGGCGACACCATGGTAAGCGGCATAGCCACACCCTCTGCCAGCATCAATGTTATGATCAATGGGACCCCTCTTGTCACGAGAGTCAAGGCTAACGCAGAAGGCCAGTGGCAGGCAGACAACCTCCCTCCACTCGACGAACATGATTACGTGACCAGTTTTCAACTTGTGAACCACATCCAGAGTGCCACCTCACATCCAGTCGTCGTCAAGCCCGCCGTCCTGAAGGAAATCACTCTTACCCCTGGCCCCACCACCGTGACCGCTCTGGAACTAGGCCAATCTCAACGCTACACCGCATCCGGCCTCTTCTCAAATGGCAGGACCGAAACCCCCATGTCTAAAGTCACCTGGCTCACGAAACAACCAACAGTGGCCACCATTGATGCTGATGGAATCGTCACAGGGCACGAAGCGGGAACGACGACGATTCAGGCGACACGGGAGGGCATCCAATCCGCTCAAGCTCATGTGACAATTAAACCCTGGCCCCCTGTTGTCAACTCCTCACTCAAAGCCGGTGATACTCTAGTAACGGGAATAGCTGCACCCTCAGCTCGGATCAAAGTGATGGTCAATGAGATTCCCCTTGACCTGCAAATCATTGCCGATACCAAAGGCCAGTGGCAGGCTGGGAATCTCGCCCCTCTCAATGAACATGACCACGTCACTAGCTCCCAACTTGTCAAGCACGTCCAGAGTACCGTTTCGACTCCAGTCGTCGTTGCACCTGCTGTCCTCACACACATCACGCTTAATCCCGGTTCCACCACTATGGCCATTCTGGAGCAAGGCCAGTCGCGACGCCTCACGGCCTCTGGCCATTTTTCCGATGGCAGAACGGAAACCCCTATGCCGAAAGTCACCTGGTCAACGACCCTCCCAACGGTGGCGGCTATTGATGCTGATGGGATCGTCACAGGGCTAGAAGCCGGAACAACTATGGCTCACGCTACGTGGGAAGGTATTCAATCGAACCCTATTCAACTGACAGTGAAACCTCGCCCCCCAGTCGTCACCTCTCGCCTCAGAGCTGGAGATACGATCGTCGCTGGATCAGCCACTTCTTTAGCACGCATTCAACTGTTAAAGAATGGTATCCCTCTTGATACCCAAATCCTTGCAGACGAACAAGGTCAGTGGCAGGCTAGCCACCTCTCTCCTCTTCACGAAAGTGATCAGATCACGAGTACACAAACCGTTAATAACGCACAAAGTGAGCCCGCAACAATTATTAAGGTCTTACCAAACCGCCCACCGACGCTCAATCCAATCGGCGATCAAACAATTGCCGTAGGTGAAACATTGAAAATCGCTATTCATGCGACTGACCCAGAAGGTGATACGCTTGCCTATGAGGTAATTGAACGGCCATTGCCTGAGAACGGCCTCTTGGACGAAGAATCTGGTCTCTTTACCTTTACTCCAACCGCAGACCAAGTCGGGAAGTCCACAATAACCTTTTTGGTCAGCGACGGAAATACGTCACAGCAAGAAACCCTCACGATCAGCGTCATGCTACCCAAAAGTCTGGTCGTTCTTCTTGAAAGTCCTGATGGTACAGTCGGAAGCATTCAAGTCGCGAATGCAGCAGGAAGTCAACAGCTCGACAAAGCTGGCCAAGCCATCAGTCTCGGAAGTTCTGAGCAGGCACTTCCCGAACCATTCATGCTGAAAGAAGAAGATATTCTCGAAGCCTTCAAGGATGCGCTTCAAGCTAAGCCGGAAAAACCAATCACCTACACCCTACATTTTGAGTCCGACACCAATCTCTCTCAAGAATCACAACAACTGCTACCGGACATTTTTTCGGCCATTGCAGAACGGGCATCTCCCGACATCAGTATTATCGGTCATTCCGACCGTGCGGGCTCTGATGAATACAATTACAAGCTATCCTTACGACGAGCCACTACTGTCTTCGATGCTTTTGTGAGGACAGGCATCAACCCGAAACTCATGGAAGTTACCAGCCACGGTGAAAATAACCCTATCGTTAAAACCCCAGATGGCGTCAGCGAACCACTGAATCGTCGAGTCGAAATTATCATTCGCTGAAAGATGAATAATTTGGTGGGGCGACCCAATATATTATTCACCGGGAACGCGGGTTGCCCTGAGATATCGATCTCAGGTCGCCTAGGCGACGATAGTTCCATACCCGAGCTTCTACGGTATAGGGGGGTTTTGTTGGAGCCCGGTTGGCTCCTGCCATCTCGATTACAGGTCGCCTAGGCGACGATAGTTCCATGCTCACGCTTGCACGATATAGGGGTTTTTTGTTGGAACCCGGTTGGCGCCTGCAATCTCGATCTCAGGTCGCCTAGATAGGAAAAGGATAGGGCTGGTCTATAGAGATTACGACACATGTCCTGCGAACAAATCTGCTATTCATCAGTCTATGGCCCTCCTTATCAACGGGATGATCATCCCATATCGAGAAGACGATGATCTGGATTGCGCTCACTGGCAAAGTTTTTGGACCAAGGCGATCGAAAGAGAACGACTGGACGTTCTCGTTGATCAGTCACCACTAAGGCATCCGACGGAGCCTTAAAGGTTTTGACATCACCCTCAAGCCATGCGCTGGACTCGAAAGCCAAGATCTCCAATTGGGTCTCCACTCGATATTCACTCCGTAAACGAAACACCAAGACATCGAACTGGAGTTTCCCAACAGCTCCCACAAAGAACTCAAGCCCATCGAGGCTTTTAAATATTTGAATCGCCCCTTCCAACGCCAATTGTTCGATGCCTTTATCAAATGCTTTTCGCTTTGTGGTGTCCGTCGGTCGAACGCGGGCAAAAACTTCTGATTGAAATTGCGGAAGTGGCTTGTAGTTAAACCCATCCGTGAGTGAAATCGTATCACCAATCTGAAAGACCCCGGGGTTGATGATGCCAATCACGTCACCAGGATACGCGACGTCTAATGTATTCCGATCTTTCGCGACCATACTATGGGGACGAGAGAGTCGGACATCGTTTTTGACACGGTGATGCTTCACCACCATATCACGCTCAAATCGCCCCGAGCAGACACGAAGAAAAGCCGTGCTATCACGATGTCGCGGATTCATATTGGCTTGCAATTTAAACACATACGCACTAAACGGCATTTCCACCGGATCGATCGTAATTTCTGTTCCATCATTGGCATCGGCTGAACGAGCTTCAGCTGAAGGCGCGAAATCCACAAATGCATCAAAGAACACCTCAACGCCAAAGTTGGTTAATGCGGACCCGAAAAAAGCGGGTGTCACGTTGCCTGCTTGAAAGGCCTCGCGCGAAAACGGATTTCCCGCGACGTCCAAGAGTTCAAGATCATGTTCAAGTTGCTCTCGAAGGTGTTGAGGAACATGCTCGGCATACTCAGGATCGTCTATATCCATTTCGGTGACAATCGGTTTGGCCGCTCCAGCCGATGCCGTTTTCGTATATTGTAACAGTCGTCGTTTTTCCCGTTCGACCACTCCTAAAAATTCACTTCCTGATCCGACCGGCCAATTCATCGCGCTGGCATGAATGCCTAGCACCTCTTCAACTTCAGACAACAAATCCAACGGAGGCCGTCCGGGCAAATCCATTTTATTGATAAATGTCAAAACGGGAATCTTTCGCAGCCGGCAGACTTCGAACAACTTTCGAGTTTGAGTTTCTACACCTTTTGCCGCATCAATGACCATAATGGCGCTATCAGCAGCCGTGAGCGTGCGATAAGTATCTTCGCAAAAATCTTGATGACCTGGTGTGTCAAGCACATTAATAATGGTCTCTTTATATGGGAACTGCATAGCAGATGCCGTGATGGAAATACCGCGTTCCTGTTCCATCTCCATCCAATCCGAGGCCGCCAACTTGCCACTTTTTCTCGCCCCGACCATGCCGGCCGTTCGAAGCATACCGGAATAGAGCA
This sequence comes from Nitrospirales bacterium, assembly GCA_021604145.1. Taxonomy (GTDB): domain Bacteria; phylum Nitrospirota; class Nitrospiria; order Nitrospirales; family UBA8639; genus JAGQKC01. The sequence continues at coordinate 12,849 of BQIX01000018.1, read as the reverse complement.
GAAGTTTTTCAGTCAGTGTGGTCTTGCCGGCATCTGGATGGCTAATAATGGCAAAGGTTCGTCGTTTTCTCGCGGCCACACGAATTTCTTGTTTAATCTGAGGAGTCGACATGATGGATCCTTGGAAGAAAAATATATAAAGAATGGACTACAACGCGTGTAAACGCCCTTGCGCTCGAGCCAAGTTCACGCGAGCCGCATTGAACGTAAACAAACCTTCGATGAGATTGTCACGAGCTTGAGCCACAGATGTTTGAGCATTGGTGACTTCGATATTCGTGGCCACACCCACTGCGAAACGTTCACGGGCGAGATCGAGTTCCTTCAGGGATAATTTTAGGCCCAGTTGCGCCACCTCGACTTGTTGTTGCGCAGACTCAATAGTCAGCAAGGCATCACGAACCTCTAAGGTCACCTGATAGTTAAGGTCTTGCGTTCGAATGGATTCCTGACGAACGAGACTTCGATTCTCAGAGATCCGGCCCTCTCGCTGTCCACCATCAAAAATGGGCACGGTCAGTAAGACTTGAACATTATCCGTCGTGAGCGCATCCGGAACTTGATTTCCAATCAACCCCACGTCGCCGGAAGCTTCCAAACTGGGAATCCTTTCACTCACCACAGAACTCAAGGTCAGCGAGGCAAGCCGTTCTCGACGCTTTTGCGCAAGGAGTTCAATACGATTTTCTCGTGCAACAAGCAGCGCTTCTTTGGCATTCTGTTTCGGGACTGGAATCAATTCCAACTCATCGGTAAGAACAAGCTCCACATCAAATGACAGTCCAATCGCTCGAATAAGATTGAGCCTTGCACGATTATAATCATTGCGAGCCACAAGAAGTCGTTGACGTTCATTTTCCAGTTGAACACGCGCCCGTGTGACATCCAAACTTGTCGCCATCCCTGCAGATTTTCTTTCAGTAGCCAGCCTAAGAAGTTCAATGTTCAGTTTGACATCGGCTTGCCTTGCTTGCACAGCTTTTTGTGCTCGCAACGCCTCAAGATACACTAACCCTGCGGTCGCCATGGCATCCCGTTCACTCACTTCAGAATCTAAATTGGCCACTTCAATACCTGTGCGAGCGGCACGCCAACGTTGAATTAAACTCAGACTAAAAATACTTTGCGTCAGTGCTGCTCGGGCTTCGTAGAAATCGATTGGCCTCGAGACTGAAGGGCTTCCACCAAAAGATCCAAAGAAAAATCGTCGCCGCGCACCACTCAATCGACCAGAAATATTTGGAAGCAATGCACCTAACCGTGTATCAGCCACGTGTTCGGCTTGTGTTACCTGTTCTTTAAATAATTGAACCGTTGGGTTTTGATCGACGGAGGCTTGCATCGCGTCTCGTAGGCTCAGCCGAAGTATCGGGCCTTGATCGTCGGATAGGACTGTTGGGCGTATCTCCGAAGCCGCAAATATCTCACCCACCCCTCCCCACAGTAGTCCCAAGACCAACACCGTGCTCCAACACGTCCATACCCCACCTTGTCTCTGACGATGACCGCACGCAGTCTTATTCATAGAGAATTCTCTTTGGATTTGTAATCGACAGTATACAAATGACGTGTTTAGACCTTGCTCGCTTCAGGAACAAGCTGAGCCTTAACTTGCTGCTCCCGCGTTTGCTTCCATTCCATCACGATACTAAATAATGCCGGCACCACCAGAAGCGTAAACATCGTCGACATCACCAAACCGCCTAACACCACGCTGCCAATCCCTCGATAGAGTTCTGAACCAGCTCCGGACGACAGCACGAGTGGGAGTAACCCAAACGTCGTCGTGAGCATACTCATCATGATGGGACGAACACGAGATCGCACGGATTCCCTAATGGCTTCATGCAGCGACAATGCCTCGATCGGTTCATGCTCAGACTGTTCATGAGATTCTCGATCATGTTGTTTCATGAAGTTTAACGTTTGATGAACGACAAGAATAGCATTATTGACCACGACGCCAATCAAAATAATAAAGCCAAGCATTGTCAGGACATCAAGTGGTTGATACGTCACGAAGAGGTTCACCAAGAATAGCCCAACAAAACCACCGGCAGCAGCCAACGGCACACTGAAAATAATCACAAAGGGATAAAGAAAACTTTCAAACAGTGCCGCCATAAGCAAATAGGTAATCACCAAAGCCAATAAAAAATTCCACTTCAAAGCATTATAGGTTTTCGTCAAATCATCGGCCGTTCCCGAGAGATGAATATTATACAGTCGACTTAATTGCCCACTATTGTTGAGCGGGAGAAGAATTTCATCACGGATCAAGGACATGGCCGTTTCCAGCGGCATTTCTGAAGGCGGAATCACCTGGACAACAATCGATCGTTCTCGTTCGATATGGTTAATCTGTTCCGGACCGGAAACAAAATCAATATCTGCAATCGCCCCCAATGTCGTCAACTTCCCTCCTCGCGTATAGATGGGAATCGATTCGAGATTTTGCGTACGATTCGCATACTGATCTTCTCCGCGCACAGTCAGATCAATCTCATCGCCTTCGAATTGGTAATCACTCGATTTCGCGCCGTCCACCAAGGCATTGACGGTAAAGCCTAGCTCACGATTCGTCATTTGGACATCCGCTGCTCGCTCACGCTTCACCCGAACATGGACTTCGGGGCTTCCCAAATCCAAACTCGGGATAGGACGAATTTGAGCGCTCGGAAGTAATTGCTTCGCTTTCCCAAAAACCTGCCCACCCAGTGCCAAGAGCGTGTTCATGTCTGGTCCGGTAATTTCAATATCGATATTACGCCCTTCTCCTAATCCTCGTTGAAAGAGGTTTCGCTGAGTCACAATGCTAATCACACCGGGTAAGTCGGCGGTGGCTCGACGAAAGATCGGAATGAGTTCTGTCACGCGGTCATCTTGATTCGTGCGTCCTCCCATAAACACAGACCGTCCCGTCGCCACATAAAAAAAGTTTTTGATGCTCGGACCATCGAGTGCTGCATCTTCCGGCGTACCGGGTGCCACATCCCAATAAGGCTGCAACACGGCTTCAATGGTCTTGCCCATTTTCAAAAACTCTTCAGTGTTATAGCCAGGTGGCGGCAAAAGAATCCCAAGGATCAAATTTCGATTTCCATTCGGAAGATATTCCGCACGCGGAAGAAAGGCAAAGGTTAATCCAATGGCTAACATCATCAACCCGACGACCGTCGCAATCCGTCTTCTTCGATCAGAACACAGCCAATAGACAAAATTCGCCACCCGCTCAGAACTGAACCCCAACCGTTGGATGAGCTGATCACTTTTCTCTAACACGCGGCTCATACCTCGCTGAACAGACGACCGTGCCCTTGTCGACTCAGAATCATTCTGTCCAATGGTTGTCAGGATTCGGGCTGAAAGACTGGGGATGACACTGATCGAAACCAGGAGACTTAGTCCAACCCCTGCGCTAATGGCAATAGCAATGTCCTGAAACAATTCTCCGGCTTGTTCTTGGACAAACACAATGGGAACAAACACCGCAATCGTGGTTAATGTACTGGCGAGAACCGCACCCCAGACTTCGACGGTCCCGTCATATGCCGCACGAAATAGCGCCTTCCCCATTTCTCGATGTCGATAGATATTCTCAAGCACGACAATAGAATTGTCGACTAACATGCCCGCCGCAAACGTCATACCGGCAAGACTAATCACATTCAGATTCCTGTCCAATAACCACAGGGTGATAAAGGTCCCCATAATGCTGATAGGTATCGCTAACCCAATAACCAGCGTCGTACTGCCGGTGCGAAGAAACAAAAATAAAATTGTGATGGCCAATAGACTCCCCACCACCAAATTTTGCTTTACGAGATCAAGAGAACTGTAGATGTAGTCCGTTTCATCATAGACTTGGTAGAGTTTTAATCCCCGTGGTTTCAATAATTCTTCATTCAGATCCTTGACGGCCTGACGAAGACCAGCCATGGTGTCTAGGACATTCGCTCCCGTTTCGCCGATGGCATTAACTGCAATGCACGGCTTCCCTGACTGGCGAACAACGTGAGTAGCATCCTTATAATCAACTCGAGCCGTTGCCACATCCCTCACATAGACCGGCCGACCACTTCTTCTGGCGATGATGACATCTTCGATGTCTTCCGGACTCTGATATTCACCGACGGTCCGAACCACGTAGGTGCGTTTGCCTTCATCAAAATCACCTGCGCTAAAGTCACGATTTTCTGCGTCTAAGGCTTGAGACAAGTCCATCATCGTTAATGAACGAGCGGCCAGCTTATGCGGGTCAACTAACACTTGCACTTCACGTTCCCGTCCGCCAAACACATTCGAAGAGGCGACTCCGGGAATTCGTTCAAAACGAGCTTTTATAATATCTTCTGCAAAGTCCCGCATCGTATCGATGTTGACAGGATTTCCTTCTTCTGTCTGGAAGATAAACCATCCAATCGCCGCCCCTGCCGTATCGGCACTACTGATGACAGGCTCATCAACTTCAAACGGATATTCTTTGACCTGGTTGAGACGATTCGAGGCACGCAAAAGTGAACTATCAATGTTGGTTCCGGCCGGAAACCGCAAAATGATCTTCCCACTACCATTGGAACTCTCAGAAAACATTTTTTCTAAGCGTTCAACTCCTTTCAGCTGCTCCTCTTGCTCATCAATAATTTCGCGTTCGACTTCGTTGGGGCTCGCCCCTTGCCAGGTGGTATCAATCGTGATTTCGGTTTTACTGACATCAGGAGTCAATTGCACCGGCAACTGATAGAGCGCCACAACCCCAAACAGAACAACGAGCAACACCCCCACCGTCGTGGTTACAGGATTACGAATCGCAAATTGCACTAACGGCATCAGTTAGCCTTCAGACTCCAAAATTCGTACGGACTGTCCGGGAAGCAGACGTTCATTCCCTTCCACGACCACCGTCGCACCAGGTCCAAGATCGCCGGTCACTTGAACGACTTCATTCAAATGCAGTACAGGATTCACAGGAATCTGCGATACCTGACCTTCCTTGACAAGATAGATAAACTCTCGTCCTCCTCGTAACACTAACGCATCTTTGGGTATGACGAGTGCATCATAGGGCTCTCCAACCTGTAAGGTCACCCGTGAAACCATTCCACTTTTGATAGATAAATCTGGATTAGGCAATTCCACATTAATCGGAAAAGTTCGAGACGCCTGATCGGCTTGTGCGACCACCGAAAACACCCGCCCTTTTGCTTGGAGATCAGGCAAGCCATCAAAAACGGCGGAAACAGGGTCATTCACGCGTATGTCTTTAATATATCGCTCAGGGAGTGGGACTTCGAGTTGCACACGAGACATATCGACGATTTCGACGACTTGCCCTCCTGCTGAAACCCACTGTCCAACTTCTGTAAACTCTTGCGTGATCCATCCGTCAAACGGTGCAAGAATACGCGACTTCTGTAATTGATCACGGACTTGCTGAATTTCCGATTCCAACTGAATTAATCGCTGGCCCAATGCACTTTCCTCGGTAATCGCATCATCATATTCTTTTTGCGTTACCAGCTCCTTTTTAAACAACACATTCACACGTCGAAGATCGTTCTTCGCCTGCTGATAACGTGTCTGAGCTTCTCGATGAGACGCCTCGGCTGCGTGCAGTCGAATGGTCAACGTATCGGTGCGAAGCCGAGCAAGAACTTGTCCGCGTTTAACGGCCATGCCTTCTTCCACCGGAAACACCTGCACTAATCCGGCAACTTCACTCGCCACCACACTACGACGCCACGGCTTCACGGATCCAACCAGGGACACCGATCGCTGAACTTCTTGCATCATCGCTGTCGCAACACGAACTGGAGAAGGTGGACGACCTTGAGGGGGTTGAGCCGCCTGCTGTTCGCTGCAACCAGCCAGCATCACCATCGCAAGGAAGGGAATAATCATTCGTCGTATCTGTGTGCTTAAGAGCATAGACTCACTTTTTTTTAATGGGCTTTTCGATCCCATTGAGAAATAAATTTCCGAGGATTTTCCCTTTACTTTCAAGCGACTCCTTCGGACTCGATTGTAGAACCCATACATACATCGTGGAATTCAGCATACCATGAAAGGCCAACGACACAGCTTCAGGATCAACACGTTGCAACTCACCCCGACGAATCCCTTCGCGCACTAAATCGGCGACTAAGGTAATTTGCGATAAATAGCATTTCCAAATACGATTGCCGAACGCACTTTTCACAGTCCACTCAAACCCACTCCACTCTGAAACGTAAATACGAAAAAAGTCTCTATTCCGATCGGCAAAAGCCAATTTCACCTGAATGACCGCACGAATTTTCTCGAGAGCCGTGTCAGCTTGAGCCATCTGTTCCTCAAGCAACCGAAATAATTCTTCACTTTTGGCTTCCATCAGTGAAATATAGATTTCCTCTTTGCTTTTAAAAATCCGATAGACGGTTCCCATGGCAAACTGCGCCGCGCCGGCAATTTCGGCCATACTCGTCTTAAAAAATCCATGCTGAGAAAACAGACGTTCAGCCGCGCAGAGAATCTCATCCCGGCGCGCCTCGACTTCACGCTGTTTCCGTTGTGAACGTTGATCCATCATATTGTATCTGAATATTTATTCTAAACGATGATCCTCTATTCTACAATATAGAATGAGTATTCACATAATAGGATCGGCAGGAGAGACCAGGTCACTTGAGCCAAAACGAGGAACACACTCTATCTGGTAGTCGACAAGGAAGTTCAGGTCTCTGAAACGTGAGGAATACAATCACACCATGACACAAGCGAAAAGACGACAGCTTCGACATGAAAAGTTGAAATCACATACTAATGACGTCAAAAAATGGAAATACTGACCATTACGAGTGTTCTTATCTGTTCGACTAACGCCTCGACTGAATCTACGCAGAAGGCATCCCTTCCATCTGCGGACCTCCTGAGACTCCTCCAGAGACGATGAATGCCATGACATCTGAACTGTCGGCCTCTAAAGGCCGAACCTGGTCTTTGGGAAACACCAAAAGATTTCCCGCAAAGTTATAAGACTGCGGGAAATACACGGCCACATGATCAAAGAGCCCTAAAAACTCCATATTGCTGCGAGTGACAAAACCCACAGCCTCCGCATGACCATCGGGAGTGAGTGTCACAATCACGGGTTGATCGAACCTCCGTTTCTCTCCCATAAACGCAGCAATGAGATCCTTTATGGATGTGTAGAGCAGTTTCACAAATGGAGCCTTCGTCAGCATTTGTTCGACAAAGTCAAATATCTTTTGCACAAAGACATTCGAGGCAAATCGGCCCGTCAAGGCGATGAGTCCAATGGTGACCAAGAACCCAACTCCCGGCACGGGAATATTCAGCCATCCATCGATGGTCTCGAACACAAAAAATGCGACTGATATGGTCACGACGACAGGAACTAAAATGAGTAGGCCTTCAAAGAAATTCCTGGCTAAATCGTTCATCGTGATATTTTTCCAAAACGCTGGTCTATCCCATTTCATGAGTCTTCATCCTCCACACATAAAAGGTCAATTTGAGAACATTTGTGAATTCGATAGCAATGGATCGCTGAATTATCTTGGCGCACAGGTCTCTCACATTCGTAGACTCTAACGGACGATTCGAGCCGATACAAGCTGTACAACAAGCTCTTTCTCTACGTAAATGACCAGGGTTACAGGGAGAGAAGTGATACGATACAATATGGGCCTGAGTCACGTGTGCCGATACGAATGTCCCGAAAAAGAAGGAAAAGAATTATGGCAATGAGCGGAGCAAGCCCCGGACAATCATCATCGAAATCCAATGATCCTTCGGCAGAAACAGAAATATTAAATGTTGTCGTTCAACGAGATGGACAAAAGGTCAGTACAAAATGGGGTCTCCATCCCAATCTGAAAGATGAGCTGAAGCCCGAAGAGTGGAAAGAACTCACAGAAATTATGGGAAAAGTCACAACGATTGTTGGGACACGATTTTCAGAAGTCTTGAATCAAACGGAAGAACGGACAGCCGGCACAGCATGACCCAGGCTGTCAGGGAGCCATCCGGCATTCGCGGAAGGCGCACACAAATCGATAATGATGAAGGATGAGGACGATTACTCTGAAGCTCTCACTAACGAAATGGCGAGCGTGAGGCCAGTCGACAGGTCTTGATACGAACCTTGCATTGACAGCCCGTCATCAGACACCACAGCCTGAGATCGGCCAGTCGTGCCGAGAATCGTTGAATAAAAAATATGTAAGGTATTCCCCCTGAGCTGACCCTCACCTTGTGCCGTGACTGACGATCCATACAGATTCGATGTGATTTCTTTCATGATCACATGCTCGCCGGTCTGTTCGAAGACATACGAAAGAGTCAGATCTGCCGGAGTGCGCCAAGTCCCTGCAATATTCAATTGACGGCCTTTTTTCAGCGTCGCCCGCACTGAACTCGACTCCCCCGCATACACTTCGATGCTCTTCATCCATGGAGCAAACCCATCTTTACGTACGATAATCTCATATTCATCTGGATCAAGATTTTTCAGCGTTAATGACCCTTTTGTCGTTTTCCCCACGAGGACATCATCAATCAGCACATCCGCATCGGCCGGAACGCTCTTAATCGTGAGCGACGCCGTTTCAACGTGCGTCGAGGATGGTGGGGATTCGGCTGATGAATCGACATTCGTACTCGCAGGCGGCCAATGTGAGAGAATACCCCAGTTTTTGGCCAAACGGCCAACGCGGGACGCGGGTACGCCATAACTAAAGGCTCCCTGATTCTCCATCACCACGCCAACCACTTGCCCATTTAAAAAAATAGGACCTCCAGAATTCCCTTCGTCAATCGTTCCTGATAACGTCAAATACTCTCCCTTCCATCCTGAAACACGACCGTTGGTGACCGCCCACGGTGTATCAACAAATCGAGGGAACCCGATAAAGTCAACGGACTCGCCTCCATTCAACGCATCACTGGTTCCCCATTTCAACGTCTCAATGCCTTCTGGCAATTGACCCGTTACTCGCAACACCGCTAACCCGCGTGGATTGTCGACTATTGACTGCATGGCTTTGATCTCGGCGGGAAAGGTGCGTAATTTATCTGGATAAAAAGTCACCTTCGTCTTGGGACGAGGACTATTCGCATCTTCAATTACATGCGATGCCGTAATAATATAGGCTTCACTATTCGCATGTCGGATGATGAAACCCGTACCTACCTTTCGTTTTCCACTTTCGAACTCAGACGTGATATTCACCACGCCAGCCTTGAGAGGCTCAAAGGCCAAGGAATGCACGGTCGCCGGAAAGACAACCACCAGACAAAAAAGCAAGCTATTGAATCGCAACCACATGAATCACCTTATCCCCAGTACGAAATTTAGCTCATCATGTCTCGAAATCGTCAAATCCTTCATCATGGCTTCTCTGCGTCTCGAGCGCAACGAAACCCTGTTTGATCATCGGAGTCATCCGGAGATTGATGCGCTCGGATCTTTAACGCCTGATAAGCATACCAAGACCCGCCTCGTTTGACTTTCTCATCACCTTCAGCCGGCCCCGGTGGATTACGCTGAGGGCTTTCCTGATAATACCTGGGATCGTACCAATCATTCGTCCACTCCCACACATTACCTGCCATATCGTAGAGCCCCCAAGGGTTTGCACGACCGGCTCCAACCAACGCCAACCGCGCTGCTCCATCATCAAAAGACTCAAATGCTATCTCTTTCTCAAACACGGTTTTAAACGTCGTATCAGGAAGGTTCCCTATCAGTTCACGAGGCGCCTGATCCCCCCACCAGTGTTTTGTCGTCGTTCCAGCCCGTGCCGCGTACTCCCACTCAGCTTCCGTTGGTAGACGTTTTCCCGCCCATTCACAGTATTGTTTGGCATCGAACCACGAAATTTGCACAACGGGAAAGTTAGGCAGCGTTTCCGGCATATTCTGAGTTTCACCTAATGGTCGCTGCCAATTCGCTCCCCTTACCGTATCAGGCTCCCAAGATTTTCCAAAAAACAATGTTGAGTCCTCGACAAGAGCTGTTTGACTTCCTTGAGTTTCAACCGTACTCGCATACCCTGTGTCCTTGATAAATTTTTCAAATCGTTCAACGGTGACTTCTTGAGTATCTAAATAAAATTCGTCGAGAGTAACCTGATGTCGAGGAGCATAATCCGCACTTCTACCCTGGACACAAAATTCAACCTTGACGATTGAATCCCACTCGCATACATCATCTGGACGGGTGCCCATCATAAACTGTCCGCCTGAAAGCAAGACCATTGAGGATCCATCCTTCGCATCAATAGTCTCAAGATGAACTTCGAGCGATTCTTCAATCGAGGGGGAAAGACCAAGACCTGTTTCCTCTTTTACTTCTGCCGTGTGAGAAGACGATTCGGCTGCAATGGACGGCGTTGATTCAGATTCGGGCAGTTCCACGTGAGGCATTCCAGACCCTTCTTCTAAAGAAATATTCCACCCACGTAAGGCCACTTTCGCAATCACCACCGGTACTGCATACACATATCCATCAGTCACCTCACTCACCACTCCGATCACCTGATCATTTTGAATCACCGGTCCGCCGGAATTCCCTTCACTCGCTTTCCCAGAAAGAATTAAGTCCTGCCCAACTTGTCCCGTTACAATCCCACGCGTCACAGCCCAGGGAACTGGAGGAAGACGAGGGAAACCGATCAACGTCACGTCTTCTCCCGCGTGTGATTCGGTTGCCTGATCAAAGACAAGAGGATGAATGCCGTCAGGCAAAGAGGACGCTTGCACCATTAACACCGCCAACCCTTTTGGATTCCGAGCATCGAGTCCAATAACTTCACCCGGATACTTACGATTGGGTTTACCGTGAAATGATATCTGCGGATTCGGGTCTCCTTCAATGACATGCGACACGGTCACAATATAGGCAACCTTCCCGTCCGTTTTCACAATCACTCCTGACCCCACACGACTTCGACCATCCAGGGTCGACACAATCTTCACAACACCATCCTTCAACCCATCCAAATCGTCAGCGAGCGCCTGTCCCATGGCGGCAACGATGAACAACAACACCATCAAAGCGAGTCTTAGGACGACACAAGTTCGATGTGGTAATACTCCTTCAGGATTGTGCATATGGTGAATCGACATACGCCTGAATTGGTTCATATCGATGAACCTCCAAGTTCGCCATCTTCTCCATGAACATTGCGCCTTCATGGCTTTCGACCTTTCAACAGCCGCCACCCTGCAAACGTGGTCGGAACCATCCACACCACAACGCCGAGCAACGCCAAGATGTAGGGCTGTCCGGTGAGATAATCAAATGCGGTAATTCGACGATCAACTTGCCGCGTGGCCGTGCCGGTTTTGAGTGTATGGGCTATGCCGGCAAAGCGTACATGCATGGTCTGGGTAGCCCCATCAAATTTCATCGTTTTTATTTCAAACACGTCTTCCTCATTAAAGGACAAATAATCCGGCGAACTCAACTCGAATGGTTTCAATGCATCGCCTTGGATATCATAGCTAATCGTCCCACGCAAACTTTCAGGGCTCACGGGGTTACCGTTCTTCCCTTGTTCCAAAAAATCTAATCCACGAACAAGCATTGTACCTGTCGAAAAGAGCTTAATTTCTCGTTCCACAGGAAATCCCAAAATTAGCAGGACCCCGGTGTCTCCACCCTCAATCTCAAACGATGGGGCATTGGCTCGTAACGTTGCTCGTGCACTCAGCGAATCCTCTGTTTCCGCAAAGGCAGGAAGTTGTGCTCCTGCGATGGCGACGTGATCCAACACAAGCTGCACCACATCGTCAGGCGTAAACGTCAGTTGGGTTGTGGGGCTTGTCATGCGGATAGCCAGAGAGGCATCCTGTCCAACACCGACAGTCATTTCCAACATGGTATTGGGAACCACACGCACAGCATCGACCGTCCCGATGGTTTGGAGTGTCGGCTCCACACTCTCGAAGGTGACCTCACTATCATTCGACTGACGATTAACCAGCGTGACCATGTTCTCAAGTCCTGTGAGATCCCGCCAAGCATCCTCCATAAAACGGTCAGTCTCAAAATCATATTCCGAAGGATCAGCAACGCGGAACATGTTCGAACCGAAACGAATAGAGGAAAATTGCTGCAGCGTCATCCATTTCGGCTTGAGATCATCAGTCAGATACTGTGCTCCCTTCACCTCGCTCATCGTAAAAGTCAGGCGATTCGTCGTCAGGTCAACATGGACAGACGTAGGAATGCGCCAGCTCATACTGGCCACAACAACCGCGACAACCACAATGGTCGGCAACAGCAACCAAAAAATTCCAGCACTCCGCTTCTTGGGAGGAGCAAGAGCGGCAGCGGCAGCCGCTTTCTCCGGCTGCCCCAACATCCTCGCAATACCTTGCACCAGGGTTGCAAAGCCTTCATGAGGTTCTGTCCCTTCCCAATCGGTCAGGGACACCGTTTGCACTCGGCGAAACGCCAACGGAATGTCAACGGGTTCGAAGAGAACCGGGATCAGACTTTGTCGTTTTCGGCCCTCAGCGGCTTCATTCCTCACCCAGTCTGAATCTACTGACGCCTTCGTCCAGACAACGATGACACATTTGGCCTCGAGCAACGCCGTTTCAATCACTTTATCCCAGGTTGTTCCTGGAGGAATGTGATGATCCCACCAGACGGAAAAACCTTGGGATTCAAGTGCGCGAGCAAGCGTCTTCACTTGGGGACGATCTTGACTTGAGTAACTGAGGAAAATGTCACTCATCAATGACAATACACGCAGGGTTACTGAACAGGCGGCGTAGGCTGATGATAAAATCGAATAGTTTGGGCCTTAATACCTGCGTTCGTGTTGAGAAAAAATC
>BQIX01000017.1 GCA_021604145.1 Nitrospirales bacterium | reverse complement strand
GTATTAGTGGCAAAGTTTCACGTTTAACGCTTACCGTCATGATGATATTTGATCTCACACTCACCGGTTCCGATCTCCTCCTCGTTCTGCCGGAAATTTTTCTGACCCTTTGGCTCTGTACGGTATTGTCCGTCGATTTTTCTGTCAGAAAAATTCAACACGAAACCTTGGCCTATCTCAGCATTGGCGGGCTCCTTGCCACGATCTGTATTCTCATTTGGTTTGACCAGGCGGGCATCATCGGAGCCTTGTTCAAAAATATGTATGTGGTCGATCACCTTTCAATCTTCTTTAAGATTCTGATCTTACTCGCCACTGCAATGGTCATTTTCATTTCGATTGATTACGTCAAGAGTTTTCATTTTTTCAAAGGCGAATATTACTTCATGGTCATGATGTCTGCTTTAGGCATGATGTTCATGGCTTCGGCCAATGATTTGATCTCAGTCTTCGTCACGCTTGAATTTTCGACATTCGGGTTCTATGTCCTTGTCGCATACCTTCGAGATGACATACGTTCAAGCGAAGCTGGTTTGAAATTTTTTATTCTCGGCGTTTTTGCCGCAGGACTCTTGGCTTACGGTATCAGTTTGGTCTATGGCGAAACCGGAACATTGGTTTTCTCGCAAATGGCTTCGACGCCAGGCAGTTATGGACTCGCGATAGGATTTCTGCTCATTTTTGCTGCACTCGGGTTTAAAATTGGCGCCGTACCATTTCACTCCTGGATTCCGGATACCTATCAAGGTGCCCCGACTCCCGTGACCGCCTTCCTTTCAATTGCCCCTAAGGGCGCAGCCATCGCGATTTTAATCCGCATGTTCTATGTAGGCCTGGCGTCGTTTAAACCCATGTGGGTTCTGATGTTTGTCTGCGCTTCCATCATCTCAATGACCTATGGAAACGTTGTCGCGATTGCACAAAAGAATATCAAACGCCTCTTGGCCTACTCTGGAATTGCACAAATTGGGACAGTGATGGTCGGTCTAGCAGCCGGAACCAAAATGGGTAGTGACGCCATGCTGTTTTATTTGCTGACCTATTTGTTTGCGAACATTGGCGCTTTTGCGGTGGTTATCGCCGTGAGTCATCACATTCACAGTGACGAAATCGAAGATTATAATGGGCTGAATCGCCGATCGCCCTTTCTCGCTGCTGCCATGTTCCTCTTTTTGTTGTCATTGGCTGGCGTTCCACCACTCGCAGGGTTTATCGGCAAGTTGTACTTATTCGTGGCCGCGATCGAAGAAGAACTCTATACGTTGTTGATCGTCGGGCTTATTAATATTGTCATCTCCATGTATTACTATCTCATTGTTGTGAAAAAAATGTATATCAATGAACCGGTCGATTCGACGCCGCTAACCGTATCGCTTCCGATCAAAACTGTCGTCTACGTCTGCATTGCCGGCACTCTCCTCTTGGGAATTTACCCAAGAACCTTCATCGACTGGGCGGTCTCGGCGACATTAATGTTCTCAAAGATCGCTCCACCAGCAACCGCCGCACTTTCTACTCTTCCAGGCAGTTAACACTTCTCTATCTTTACCTTTCCTCAATACGGCCCATTTCCCTGTCTCTTCAATATTCTTATCTAAGATCTGCACCCAAGTTTCAATAACCGACTCCATTCGCCAATTCACCGCAAAGGTTGAAGGCTTTGACTACACCGTGACCATCGTAGCAAAAGTCGCCTGCGAGTTAGTTCGTTTCGTCACGGTAACAAAAGAGATACTTTTAGTATCTCTTTCGATACACCCCGCACTCCAGTGGATTACGCCTGTAGTCATGTGAATGTTTTTTGTGGCCATTTCCCGTTACTACGAGTGATTGCCATCAACTTCTCTGCCATACAGTACTGGTCTTTTTTTTGCAGTCCCTAAAACTAAAGGGGAAAATTTGAAGATGCCAAGCTTTCGATATGGTGGAATGACGGGAAAGAAGCGTTCGTTATCTGAAAGTACGCGGCACGTAATTCTTCGAACGGAAGATCGAGGAAAGCTCGACCCAAACATGCTATCGAAAAAAGCATGGAAGTTATTAGACAAACTTGAACTCAATTTTGAACTTCCTGGATCTGGGGTAGAAGTTCATCAAGTTCGCATCAAAAGAGGAATCAAAAAACTCTGTGCGCAAGTGAGAAAGACGTTCAAGGTTCAATCGGATATCGAATTTGCCGGACGTGTGTTAGTGGATCGAAAATCTAAAGTTCCCGTTATCTATACAGAAAATCTCTTCGTGACCTTTCAGCAAGGTCAAAGTCAGCGCTCGTGCAAGCAACTCCTTAAACAATATGGACTCTCTATTAAGCACAAAGTTTCCTATACCAACAATGGCTATTTTGTTTCAGCCCCCAAGGGTTGTGGGCAAACCGTGTTTAGCATCGCCGAAATGCTCTTACAGGAAGATGCTGTAGAACTTTGTCATCCGGAATTGATTCGAGAAGTTCAATATCGCAACGCCTTTCCAGAACAATGGCACCTGAAAACTACAACCATCGGTCAGCACCGAATTCGTGCTCATGCCAACATCGAGAAGGCTTGGGAAACGACGAAAGGGGCAGGTATCACCATTGCCGTGATTGACGACGGATTTGATTTAGCGCATATAGAATTTTCCGGAAACAATAAAATAGTCTTTCCCTGGGATGCGACCAGAAAGATTGAAGATCCAAGGCCTGGGTCAGATAACAATCATGGTACGCCTTGCGCGGGAGTCGCCTGTGCCAATGGTCAGCATGGAGCCTCAGGTGTTGCTCCCCAAGCACGGCTCATGCCCATACGACTCGATTCCGGCTCAGGTTCTCAACACGAAGCCGACGCCTTAGTCTGGGCTGCTGATCACGGAGCAGATGTCATTTCGTGTAGTTGGGGACCAGGCGATGCGGATTGGCGAAATACCCAAGATCCGAAACGAAAGACTGAATATCCACTCCCTGACTCCACTCGGCTGGCACTCGAATATGTCACCGAGCAAGGTCGTCAGGGTAAAGGGTGTGTGGTCACATGGGCAGCCGGCAATGGCAATGAAAGTGTTGACAAAGATGGCTATGCCAGTAGCGAGAGGGTGATGGCTATTGCCTCGTGCAATGATCAAAGTCAACGAAGTATCTATAGTGATTTTGGCAAGGCCGTGTGGTGTTGCTTCCCGAGCAAAGACTACGCACCTTCAGCAAGAACGCAAGGCATCTGGACCACAGATCGCTCGGGAGCTGCCGGGTATAATCCTGGCCGAAGCCGTTTAGGGGATCGGCTGGGATCCTACACTAACCGGTTCGGAGGTACCTCAAGTTCCTGTCCGGGTGTGGCAGGAATCGCCGCCTTAGTCTTATCCGTTAATCCAGACTTAACATGGAGAGAGGTCAAGGAAGTCATCAAAGACTCGAGCGACAAAATCGACCGGATAAAAGGGAAATATGATTCATCTGGTCATAGTGAGTGGTATGGCTACGGAAGAGTCAACGCGAGTCGAGCTATCAAACTTGCGAAACAGCGTTAGTCGTTCGACATCGACCACGATACGTTCGCCTGACCACAGACAGAACTCATGAAATTGTTGACATCAAACTTTCTTGACAAGGTTCTGAAACAGGTCAGGACTTTGTGTTTCTTTCTCACCTGTAGAAAAGGAATCTATGGTATGAAACGCGTCAAGACTTTTTCAAAAATTGCTTCGCTGACCGCAGTCATAGGATTGGCCATCTCCTGCATGACCGTTGGAACTGAACGATTGATCTGGGCCGCGCCTTCAGTTGAAGGTCTGACCCAAGATGATAAACAGAGAATACAAACCATTCGTGAACGAGCGAATGCGTTTCAGCGTCAACTAGGCACTCCTAAACCGAGGACCGGTCTTCAACCGAAGATCGTGGGCGGAGAACCAGCAGAACGTGGAGATTATCCCTGGGCAGCTTCAATTGCCCTAGTCCGACAAAACGGTTCGTTGTTCAGCTTTTGCGGCGGATCACTCATCAGCCCTGAATGGGTATTGACCGCCGCCCATTGTACTGTTCAGCTCGGACATAAGGTTATTTTGGGGCGCCTGAATCTCAACGAATCGGGAGGCGAGGTCCACGATATCGTTCAAGTGATTAACCATGCTGGCTATAATCCCGATACGAGTGATTCTGATATTGCTTTAATCAAACTCGATAGCCCATCCACACAAACACCTATTTCATTAGTTTCCAGTAATAGCAATTTGGAGACACCTGGTAACCCGTTCACTGTTGTGGGCTGGGGCTTACTCGAAGAAGGCGGAATGGCCTCTGATCGTTTAATGGAAGTGACGCTCCCAGTCGTCTCAAATCAAAATTGTCAATCTATGTATGATGGCACAGGAGTAAGTATTACTGAAAACATGCTATGCGCAGCCGAGCCCAACAAAGATTCCTGCCAGGGAGATAGTGGTGGACCGGGAATGGTCGTGGATAGCGCAGAAGACACGGATCGACTGGCTGGCGTTGTGAGCTTTGGAATCGGCTGCGCTAGACCGAATTTCCCAGGAGTGTACACAAGAGTCTCGAAATTTATCGACTGGATCAGTGAACAGAGAGGCGATGGACCAGGTCCTGTCCCTGGTTCAAAAAATATTCCTGTCAGCCCTCCGTTAACACAGGGGTCTATCGAGACCGCAGGAACTGAAAATCTGTTCGAGTTCACGGTTGAAGAGGCCGGCTCATACACCATTGAAACAAGAGGGGAAAACGCTTCTGTCGATACCGTGATGGCCTTATTCGGACCAAATAATGAGACTACACTTATTCAAGAAAACGACGACCTTGATGGGAACAATCGCAACTCTCGAATCACGACCGAGCTCGTACCGGGCACCTATCATGTACGAGTCAAGCTTTATCACGATACTCAAGTAGGAAACTACAGTATCTTCGTGCAAACCAACGAGTAAGAGATACGTTTTTTACGAAAACACCTCGTGACCCCGGATGAAAAGTCATCCGGGGCCATAATGATTATCCACTTATCGCAATGTAACCATATTTTGAGAGTTGATCATGCAAACCTATGGTGATGACGGGTAAAGAAAAACACGACAGAGACTTTTTTCAATAACCTTGCTACAGTTTTCAGGTGACACATGTAAGGCAACAACTTTTACTTACCTTACTCATAATCATTTCTTTGCTCGAAACGACCCCTCTCGCCCAAGCGAAGAAAACGGAGGCGTTTCAAGACATGGTAAGAACCCATAATCTATTCGCCATTGATTTACTCAATAAGACTGTCGAAATTCAATCGGACAATATTATCCTCGCTCCGTATAGCACCTCAACCGCACTTGCCATGGCGTACCTCGGCGCCCGAGGCGAGACACAATTAGAAATATCAAAGGTCTTCGGATGGCCGCTTGACCCAAAGGAAGTCTCACAGGGCATGCGCGAACTTCGAGCGATCCTCAGCGCTGCAAACACGATTGAAGGCATTGACCTGAACGCCACGAGTGGAATCTGGGTTGATGATTCCCTGAACCCCAAACAAGACTTTATTCAGCAGTCCAAAAAACTCTACGACGTCTCCCCTCAATCCGTGGATTTCCAGAAGAGTCCTCACACCTCGCGGCAAACCATTAATCAATGGGTCGAACAGATGACCAATGCCAGAATAACCGATCTTATCCCACCGGGGAATCTGGATTCCTTGACTCGTCTGCTCTTAGTTACCGCAACCCATTACAAAGGCGTCTGGGCAAGACCGTTTAAAAAACAGGAGACACAAGAATCTCAATTCTGGCACTCGTCTACTCATTCAATAAATATTCCACTTATGACACAGCAGCATCGCTTCCCGTACGCAGACACCGAAGACATTCAGATTCTTGAATTACCCTACGTTGAGAATCGTCTTTCCATGATCTTCCTACTTCCTAAGAAACGGGAAAACCTGACAGAACTAGAGAATCCATTTGAGAATCCTAAGCTGGAGAAATGGCTTGAATCGCTAAAACCACGATTCGTCAAAGCCTCTATTCCACGATTTCAGATGAGTTTCGGCTTCGATCTCAGCCAAACTCTTTCAATGATGGGGATGCCTCTTGCCTTTGACCAACAGGCGGACTTTTCCGGAATGAGCGATGCAGTGGATTTGCATCTTGCCGCTGTATTCCATCAAAGCTTCATAGAGGTTAACGAGGAAGGCACGGAGGCGGCAGGTTCAACAGGAGTAGTGATGGAAGGCCGAAGCCTCCAAACCTCTCCACCTGTGGTCTTTCGAGCTGACCACCCATTCTTCTTCTTAATCCGCGAGAACCAATCCGGGCTGATTGTGTTTTTGGGAAAAGTGAGTAATCCAACCGCTTCACCGTCCTGAGATAGTACCCACTGTATAGAAATAGATACGTTTCGATATCTATTCAGATACGCACTCACCCTCATCATTCATCACTATAGTGAATCCAAATAAGTTCCAGTTGACCCAGCCCGCCAAACCCAGCGTAATTTTTACGTAAAACATGGAACTGTTTATTGAATCGGCTATAGAGAGACATCTGTCCTTTTCCTGGCCTTGGCCCTTTAATTGCACTTCCCTGAAAACATTAACGGCGCATTGCGCCATCATTCATACTTTATTCCTTTTCATACTCAAAGAAGGGAGAGCCTGCTATGGATAGTTGTAAGCCGATGCATGGGACATCGAAGGCAAAAGGGTGCAGTCATCTCAGCCTAGGAAACTTCTGTAAACTGTTCCCAGACCTGAAAACCTGGGGGGAAGACTGTGGCATTCAGCATCAATGCGAGGCCGAATATATCGCCAAAGTCGTGGGAGGTGTGGGCGGCGTCATGCACGATGTGAACTCAGATTCCCCCGATAGTTGCATCCCGGCAGCTTACACATTTTTCGCTCAGTTTATTGATCATGATATCACCTTGGACTCAACCAGCAACCTCCATGGAGACCCCAAGAACACAGATGAGGTCAATAAGTTGCCGAATATGCGCTCAGCCTCCTTAGATCTCGACTGTGTTTATGGATTTGGACCCGATGTGATGCCCTTTCTCTATGACCAAACTCAGACTGGACGGCTCTACACTGGAACGGATGAGAACAAAAATGATGTGCCACGGGATGACCAGGGACGAGCATTAATCGGCGACCCACGTAATGACGAAAATCTTTTTGTCTCTCAATTGCAACTTATATTTCTCCGGTTTCATAACCGCCGTATCGTCGGGCGCTCATTCGAAGAGGCCCAACAGGACTGTCGTTATCACTATCAATGGTTAGTCTTACACGACTTCCTCAAACGTGTCTGCGATGAAAATATCTTCAATTATGCGCTAGGCGAGATCAAAAAAGGCAAATATCCCAAATGTGATATTCGAGATAAATGCCATCGGATATGTATGCCAATAGAGTTTTCAGTCGCGGCATACCGCTTTGGACATACGCTGGTTCGGTCTCAATATCCAGCAAATGTCGACTATCCTGTCATTGATCTTTTTGATGAACGCTTCGGAACAGAAGGCTTTAGTCCTGTCCCGCCAAAACTGACTGTCGACTGGCGATACCTTCTTGACGTTGAACCCTGTCATGAATACGTCTTCTCAAAAGCCTTTGATCACTTGCTTGCAGACGAACTGATTCGTATGCCTGATCCAATCGTCGGACGGTTCGCAAGCGAAAATGATCGATCTTTGGCGTTTCGCAATGTCTTGAGAGGCTACGCCTTAGGCCTTCCGAGTGGACAACGCGTCGCGGCCGCCCTCAAAGCTAAGGGGTATGACATCAATCCCGGGCAAAACCTTCATTTTGACAAACTCCCAACATGGGCATGCATTGAGAAAAAATACCGGGAAAAATTAGAAAGTCATACGCCATTGTTCTTTTATCTCATGAGAGAGGCAGGCGTAGTTGGAAAAGGACAGAAACTTGGTCCCGTTGGGTCCGCCATTCTTCTCGAAGTGTTTGGAGCCATGCTCGTCTATTGCGATAGTTTTCTGAAACACAAGGGCTGGAAACCAGATCCTTGTATTGCTAAAGGCGAAGACTTTACCCTCGCTGACTTGGTTCGATACGTCCAGGGAACATAAAGCGAGCAGTCCAGAGAACATCAAGGATTACCAGGGGGTAAATAATTGTCCCCCTGGTCTCTCTCGTCTCTCAGCCTCATACTCACACGCTATAAAATCCACCGACTCGCCTCTATTCGGTTAACCGCACAGGGAGTATCTAAACAGATACGAAATGTATCTATTTAGATACCTATGCTTTTCTCGATTACCTTACCCGTTTATTTATCAACGCTTTCGAGGCACCTATCGGCATGTCCGTTCTAATGAATTTCAACTTTTCCAGAATCCCTATTTCAACGTTCGAGCGGTCTCATACTTGCTTTTAGTATTCTTATAGCCGATTTAGTTATTTTCCAATGTTTGATGTTGGTAATTACGCTGTGTTAGTCAGGGTGGCTCGACTGGAACTTATTTGGATTCGCTATAATCAACCAAGGAAGGTGATGAGTGATCTCATCTCGGGTAGAGTCTCAATTTCAGTCCAGACCTCAAGTATTTATTTTAGAACAGAACAAACTACTTCATCGGCATCTGAAACACGAGTCACAGCGATACAATATGACGATCGCTAATGACCTTCATCAGGCCATTAGCAGCGGCGCGCTCCATAACGGAAGTCGGCCTGACCTGGTCGTCATCGACGTCTCACACACGCGTGCACAACGTGGCCTCGAACTCGGAAAAGAACTCCGCCAGTACGATCAAACCATTCCACTTCTCCTCATCACGCAAGATAGTTCTGAAGACCTTGCACTCGCAGCACTACGAACTGGCATCAACGACTATGTAAAAGAGCCCTTCACACATGAAGAATTTTCAGAACGTCTCAACCATTGGATTAATCACGGTTCCATTCAATACCTTGTGAGACAACAAAAGAAGCCTGAGGATTCCGATTCTCTAACTCAGAGTCTTGTCGGGACGTCATCATTAATTCAGGATGTCCGTGCCGACATTCCGAAGATGGCATGGACGCAAAGCAATGTACTGATCACTGGAGAGACTGGAACCGGAAAAGAAGTCGTCGCACAAGCCATTCATCGCAACAGTGATCGTCGTGACAAAGATTTCGTCTGCTTAAATTGCGCAGCGATTCCAGAAACTTTACTAGAAAGTGAGTTATTTGGCTACGAACGAGGAGCCTTTACTGGGGCGATTCACGGCAAGCAAGGGAAACTCGAACAAGCCCAGGACGGTACGATCTTGTTTGATGAAATTGGGGATATGGAGTTGTCTGCACAAACCAAAATTCTGAGAGCGATAGAGGAGCGGCAAGTGCAGCGACTAGGAGGAAGCGACAGTCACCCTCTGAACATTCGTATCATCGCTGCAACCAATCAGGATTTAGAACAAGCTGTCAATCAAAAACAATTTCGGTCAGACCTTTTCTATCGCTTAAACGTGGCGAGAATTCACTTGCCGCCGTTACGTGAACGGAAAGAAGACATTCCGGATCTCGTTCAACACTTCATTCATGAATTCAATCCCAAGTTTCACCGTGAAGTCGAAGGATTTACAGACGAAGCACTTGACTCACTTCTTCACTACTCATGGCCTGGCAACGTTAGAGAACTACGAAACCTCATTGAAGCATCATTCATCCATCTGGCGTCACCAACAACACGACATATGGACCTTCCTCCACAATTTGGTGCAAACGCCAGAGAATGTGCTTCACTCCCTCAAAATGAACGTGACCTCATTTTATCAGTGCTTCTCAGCACCAAATGGAGCCGAACTAAAGCTGCTCAAAAGCTTCAATGGTCACGGATGACACTCTATCGGAAAATGATCAAGCACAAGATCACAAATCGATAAAGTCGGTACTTGAAGACAATAGAGACAAGTGAGTCATAATCACAGGACTGCCCGAAGAACGAACATACCGCTCGCAATGAGCATTCCTACTCATCGCTGGTCTCCAGAAAGCGGTCGACGATCTGGCACGTTCGCTAAGATCTTTTTAAAATCCTTTCTCCTCGCTCGTGTCGCACGACTCTTTAAATAATCCTCAGTCATAATTGCAGATATTTTTTCGGTAACAGCCGAAGAAATAAACTGGTTGATGGACACCCCTTCTTTCTTGGCCACTTCTTTAATATGCCGATGCATAGAATCGGGTAAACGTAAGTTTAATGCACTCATGACCGTTTCCCTTTAATGCTCTGGAAGTCGTCACTCGGATGAGAAGATAGCGTCACGCACCGTATTTACAATCTACGTTCATACCTCAAATGTAACTTTTTGTAGCATTTTCATTATATTTGTCACAAATTTTTGTTACACGTTCTTCCTCTCCATGACTGATTATTCACAGCCCACCTCTTCAACCACCTAATGACACAAAACCACCACAGATAGCGCAATTGAAATAATCGTAGATGGTTTTCTAAACGTACTTAGCCACAAGCCCAGCGCAAGTTTCGTAGACCAAAACGCAAAACGCTCGTCACAACTCCTGTCACATTCTTTCCAAACAACTTACATCCAAAGCTCTCAGAACCTGAATCCTTTCAAGCACTTCTATCTAAAGAAGACTTGCTCGTTTTTTTACACACCAATTTTGCAGTGTCTGTTTCATTATAAATGCCGCATTAATAAAAAGAGACGAAAGTCACGCGATAAAGCACCATAGACAGTTATGCCCAGGAACGATGAAGACGTTGTCCAAGGAAATGACATACTGGTCATCTACGTGGATATATTTCGAATCGGCTATGACGTATATAAATTTGTATTGGATCTTGGTGCTGTACCGTCAAACTCTGAACTCCCTGAATTTCAAGTTCGAGTATGCATAGGACCTGATGACGTCAAAACATTGTTAGAAATGATTGGGCAATCAATTAAGGAATACGAGGATCGATGCGGGCTAATAAATAAGCAATGACTTCTGATTTTTGACTCGTAATATATTCTCTTTTACTGGATGTCGTCATTCAGAATTGCTGTGTACGCTATGCTTTCTCCGATTAAATTGACGTTAAGAATTATTGTCATTGGATTTTTAGCTTTTCACATGTTTGGCTGTGCCATCTATTACCGAGACGCAAAGTCGGGTGCCGAACATATTTGGGGCTTTGGGCATCTTGCGATAAAGGCCACACCGCCCCTGGAAGGAAAACAGGCGCTTATTCGAAAGTCCACTTTAACCGGAGTTGCCCTCGGGATTGATGAGGGTTCATTCGGAGTAAGTGTGGGATGGGATCAAAAAGAACGTCTTGTTATTTTGAACGAAAATACAGCATTTACCATACAACGTCCGCGCAGCAACGATTTCTTTGATTTCAAGATCGGGTCTTATCCCCTTGAATTCAATCTTACTGATAATAAAGACCAGACATCGTCTACAGCTAAGGAGGATCAACCATGACACTCCCATTTATAAGGGGAATCGTTTTAGCAATATGCATAGTCCTTCTGAGCGGATGCTCCGGATATGATCGAATCCTGTTTGCAACCAAAACCAATGTCGGACTTGATATTGATACCGAACCACCTACAGCTGAGCTCACGATCGCGAGACGGGAATTAGCCATCCAACCAAATTTTTCGAATGTTGATAAAGAAGGTGGACTATCCCTCTTGGCGGCATTCGGATTAACCGGCAATTTTTTCAATCCAAGTATCACAGCCCACTTTGCAGGAGGAGATGCAGCAGCCTATCTCCCTCCAGGAAACAACGCAGAACCCGTCAACTCAGGTCTATGCTTATCACAAAAACCGCAAGATCCCAGAGGCCTCCTACTTAGATTCTGGCATTCCATCACGGGACAGGATTATGAAGATGTTAAGGATGAGCCCCGGCCTTTTTATTTCGCCGCAGATACGTCGTATGGCCTAAAAGTAGCTTGGAGTGGGACGGCTGGGCCTTATCCGGATTCTTTAAAGCTTGGGTATAACCGGAAAGAATTTGCCTCCCCACCAATTTTTGTTGATCGTGAAAAGAGTTGTGTGATCACGGAAGAAGGTCCCCTAAAAGGAAACCCCGGATATGAAGTTAAAATACCTTCATTTTATGCGGCGCTAGATAATGCAGGCGGATTTACTACTCTCACGGAAAGTGGGGTGAAGCATGTGCAATTCTTTGCCACTGGCGAAGCCGCGACCCGATTCGCAAGAGACCCTTATGTTAAGAAAATTGCCTTTAGCCAAATGGCTCCTGCTGCCGCAACATTAAAAGCTAATGAACTGGGCTTAAATGAAGCCTTGATACAGGAAATCGAAGAGGCATTTCAAAAGGCCAATGCCGAGAAGAAAACCGAAATTATGTCGGCAGCAAAAACCTTAAAGCTCGTGAAGGATGAAACAACCAGTAACAGTTTTGTGGAAGAGATTAAAAAACATTCAGATACGCCAGATCCAAAAATTTCTACTAATCTTATTATAGTAAGACGCGTTGCCGTGGCACCTCCGGATGAACCTGCAGATCCAGCAGAACCTCTAACACCGGAAGATCCATCAGCACCCACAGATTAATTAGAACTCATGCAATGGCAACCAAGGCCTTGGCTGATGCAGTTTTAAGAGTTACGTAATTAACTGAAAGAGCCTCAGGTAGAACTGTGGCATACCATCATTCATTTGGTTGAGAGGGACATCATGTTTAGTCATGAAACTTCTCCGGTTAGGATTTTCACTCTATTTCTCTTTGTAATCGTATTAGCTGGTTGCGCTATCACCAATCCTTCCAAAAACTCGTTTCAAGCAACAATCCAGGTTAGTGAATGGGACTTTAAGGCTGATAAATCCGGTGAATTTTATGAAATGGAAGATGAATGTACGTCTGGTCCCGCCAAGGAGAAAAACGCCTTTGTGCTCATTCATGGAATTTATGGTGACGAAGACACCTTCGATAGACTCCAGGATGAACTTACATTTGATCCTGAGCTTGAACACTCCTCAGTTTATTTAATGGAATATTGGAGCAGTCGGTTTTTCCCTAACTTTCAATCCTTATCAGAGCTGGGGAGAGCCTTCAAGAGGCGGGTAGAAGAACTTGAGGATTGTAAACATCCAGATGCAATAAACATTATTGCGCACAGTCAAGGCGGCCTCATAGCCAAGGAGGCTGTGCTGGCATGGAAAGAAAAGGGTGATACCAAGGACATGGAAATATTGAATAAAACAAAACTCGTCCTGATTGGTACACCAAACTCCTTTTCAACATATGCCGGGTATAACAATCTGTTCGTGAATTCGCTCTTTGCTCCTATTACCTATGTGACAGGCATCTTCTCAGCACCGTTCGGCAAAGCCTTTGTGTATAACAGACAGGCCTTCGATATGGCAGACAGTCTTACCCCTTCTTCGCATAAAGATTGGTCAGGCTTAAACCGGTCAAAGTTTATGCTCGACCATATCGCAAGATGGGGAGAACACTTCTCAGAAGGAGTCATGGATATGCCCAAAACTTACGCGATTGTGGGCATAAAGAGCCTTTTTGATAATTTTGGGCTTAGTGATGGCATTATACATGCTGACACTCTCCTTTTTGCAGGAATACCCGCTCAAAGGGTGCGCTACGTACCTTATCGTCATTTTGATGATTTAGTGTCAGTTGACAATGAATACCACCGCACTTTCATAGCAATAAAGGATATTGTGTTGGGTAAATTGGACGAAGCAGCGACGACATCTCATGCTGATACATCTGCTCAGGAGCTCTCACCATTTAAGGACCTTTCGTACTCCCTGGTCACTTTTGTAATGGAGCGGAGACTCTCAACTGACCGTGAAGAGAACATTGAAGAGCAAGTGAAGGTGAAATTACAAGGTATAGACCTTGATGGAGAAAGACCTTTTATTGAAGAAGAAAAGTCTTTCATTGAAGAAGGATATGAAGATCTAAAGAGTCGAGTCAAACCAGATATTTCAACTAGCATTCTTGCATCAATTGGCAAGCTTGTCCTGTTACCTTTTCAAACTCTGCTGAATCTTGTTTATCCCGTTACTCATGTTGAGGATTACGCGCAACGTGTAAAATCAGGGGGCGTCGAGCCCAAATGGAGAATAATGCGCTTACCAGATATCGTTCTAGATGGAGTTCATAAAGGTATTATCGAAGTTAGTAACAGAGAAACAGGTTGGTTTTTAGGTATGTTTGGAGCTGAATACGGCAGAGTGCAATATGCGATTACAGATGGCCCAGACGACAATAATGATACGGCTTGTACAGCGAGCTATCCCATTATATGGGAGTCCTCGACGAATTCAAGTCTGCCCACTGATAAAAATAAAATCACGAAGATCAACCTACAGCGCAATGCCGTGAATTACATAAAGGTTGAACTCGATGATAATGAAATTAAACTGACAAGAGTCGGATGTGCATAAGAGATAAGAGACCGTAGTGGAAAATTTTTTCAGTACGCTGAAGAATGAACTGACGCACAATCGGTCGAGTTATATTAGAAAGTAGTGTCTGCGGTGAGTTGAAAAGACGCGGCGTCTCGGGTTGAATGGGTGTTGCGACACATCCAGCAGTCAACCATGAAAGGAGAGACGCCACGATGCAGAAGCGTAGCAAACTTAACAGAGAAGATCGAGTTGTCGATGATCCGTTGACTGAGGTACTTCGAGTGGGGGCCAGGCAGTTACTGGTGCAAGCGTTAGACGCCGAAGTTGCCGAGTTGCTCGGGAGGTATATGGACGAACGCGATGACCAGGGCCGAGCCCGTGTGGTCCGGAGCGGGCACCATCCGCCACGTGAGCTTCAGACCGGCATTGGTCCGGTGAGAGTGCAAGTCCCCAAGGTCCGGAGTCGACAAGGGGCCCCGGTGACATTCCGCTCAGCCCTGGTCCCGCCTTATGTTCGTAAGACACGGAGCTTGGAAGCGGCACTCCCGTGGCTCTATTTGAAGGGCATTTCAACCGGCGAGATGCAAGTCGCCCTAGAGGTCTTAGTGGGAGCCGAGGCCAGGGGCTTCTCCGCGAGTACCGTGGCCCGCTTAAAACAGACGTGGCGGGAGGACTACACCGCGTGGCGACAGCACCGACTTGATACGGAAGACTGGGTGTACCTCTGGGCGGATGGGATTTACAGTGGCCTGCGGGCTGACGAGCATCGCCTCTGTGCCTTGGTGGTCATTGGGGTGACGAGCCAAGGCGAGAAGCAGCTCGTGGCCATCGAAGATGGTGTGCGTGAGTCCACCCAGAGCTGGCGGGAAGTGCTGTTGCAACTGAAAGCCCGCGGCCTGAATGCTCCCACCTTAGCGATTGGTGATGGGGCGCTCGGATTTTGGGGCGCCCTGGAGGAAGTCTATCCCACGACTCAACAACAACGCTGTTGGGTCCACAAGACTCGGAATGTCCTCAATGCCTTACCCAAGAGTGTACAGCCCAAAGCGAAGCGAGCGGTGCACGACATTTGGCAAGCGGATACCCGAGCGGCTGCGGAGCGGGCGTTCGCCGTCTTTGTGCAGACCTATGAACCCAAGTATCCCAAAGCGACGGCCTGTTTAGAGAAAGATCGCGAAGAGTTGCTGACGTTCTACGCATTCCCGGCTCAGCACTGGCAAAGTCTACGCACGACGAATCCGATTGAATCCACCTTCGGGACGATTCGGCATCGGACGAAGCGAACCAAGGGCTGTCTGACTCGAGATGGGATGCTCCACATGATGTTCAAGTTGGGACGCTGTGCGGAGCAAACCTGGCGACGACTGCGAGGTTTTCAGCAGTTAGGCAAGGTGATTAGAGGCATTCAATTTATTGATGGGATTGAAGAACATACCCAGGACCCCATCGCCGCGTGAACAACAGCTCAGACACTACAATTGACAATAGGTCCAATCGGTCAGATCAATAATTAACCAAAGCCAGATAGACGATCTTTGAGTATACAGAGTGGTTTTACAACAAACTCTCGCTATTGCGGTCCCGAGGAGATTGGAGAGAAAATCAGTGTCCTCTAACACCCTGCCTGCTTTTTTGTACTACCTCAATCCGACCACAAGCGTTCGTGATCAGACATGGACTTAGCACAACCTACGAACAAAAAGGATATTGCATTAGTCCTTATCCACGGTATCGGCGATATTGAACCTGGCAACGTACTTCAGTCTGCCATGAATGCGATCTCAGGTCGCCCCGACGCAACTCTCTCCTCTTTACCGACACCCATGGCGTTAACTCCAAACAGTCAAGGAAATGGTGAAGTTTCTGTTAAAAAGGCTGAACTCACATGGCAAAATCGTGTCATAGAAATTATTGAATTCAACTGGACTGGAGTGACAGGGAAGATCCGCTTTCGCCGAGCGTTAGACGCACTTGTTAAGTGGTTGCAGGTTATGCGGGAATTTCCGCTAATAGGAACGAGAGGGACTACTCCTTGGATACAGAAGTTTGCTAGAGGGGCAGGTGCCTTCCAGTACTGGATTATTATCGCTTTAATGCTTGCTATCACAGGATCAATATTCGAAAATGTGCGTAATCCAACACATTTACTCGGTATTTGGACTCAAGCACAAGAATCAGTGGACGATAAGGTTCAAAATACAGATAGTTCTTTCGATAAAAAAATGGTCGTAGTAAGTAACTTAACCATTATGGCTCTACCAGAATTTTGGAACGAAGGTTTTATCTTTACGATCTTGACCGGAGTCCTTCTGGGGATTGGGGGAACTTACTATGTACTCACAGTATATTTTTACCTCATATTTCTGATAGTTCGATGGTTTTTCAGTGACAAGCTTCGATTAGCACATTTCTTCTGGAGAACTCTCTTTGTTAGTGGAATTCTAACTTTTTATGTTGGTCTCATTTTCTACATTATTTGGCTTGGTGTTTTATTGATTAACACTGGACTTTATAGTGGCGATATAAGACTCCAATACTTACTGAATTTCAAAGAATTTCCAACCTTGCAACAAGTGCTTGTGGTTATGTATGGATTAATGATCTGGTACGGAGTTAAGTACGGCTTAATAATCGGAAACCTACTTCGTGATGTCATTCATTATCTGGCTCCTGATCCAATGGGAAAACCAATGCTTCACCAGCAAAAGATTCGTACCGAATTGGCTCGATTACTTTCAGAGTTCGAGAGGGAGAAATATAACAGAGTTGTATTGGTTGCCCACAGTTTAGGGACGGTTATTGTGACAGACCTTCTCACTGATTGTAGTGATACAAAGCCTAAACCGTGGTCATTTACTTTAGACTTGGTCACTATCGGATCGCCGCTTCGACGTCTCATCTTCCGATTACTGCCTAATCGAGACACACCACAGGAACTCCGCAAGAAGTTAAACCAAAGCACCGGGCTTAAAGTGGAACGCTGGTTTAATGCCTATAGGCTTTTTGACTATGTTGGGCAAGCTCTAACGTACTCTGCTTTACCAAAGGACTTGGTGATGGGGAAACGAAACCGAACTGATACCGATCAAGGCATCCACGAAGTCTTATTAGAGCCTCGTTACAAGATTCCGTTCAGCCATTCGAACTATTGGGGAGATCCTCGATTTTTGAAATTTCTCGCAACTAAAGTAGTTCAGCCCATTATAGAGAAGTGAAGAGGAAGGGGTTGGGATAAAGGGTAAAGGGGACATTCAACTTTATTTGAAAATATTTCTGAGTCAGCAGCATGACTGAGTTGAGTTCTCGGGATTTTGGGGGCAGGCATGAGTATTGATTTTAGACTAAATATCACTCCCTGGAGTGGGCTGAAATTGACAGACACCGGGTCGGGCATTGGGGGCAGGCAATCGCATTGGTTGAAAAGCGCTTCTTTGTCTATGTCAAATCCAGGATTCTCATCCTCTCTCTCCATCGGAAAAACCTTGCATTCTCCCTCCAGAGAAACAAGAAGGAGAGGAAAATACCGGAGCACCTGCTCAATGCGATATCTGTCCGAAATCCTATCGAGCATTGAGTCCATACGCATGCCTAAACGACCATAAACCCAGCACACTTCCTTCGTCACGATGAAAGATCTGCCTGACCCATTGACTTGACCAAATATGACTAGTCATTTATACTAGTCATATGAAAGAAATTCAAGCTTCCGAGTTTAAGGCGAAGTGTCTGGCCATCCTAGATGAGGTCGCCCAGCAGGGTGAATCGGTCACGATCCTAAAACGGGGAAAACCTGTTGCTCAATTAATCCCTCCCACCTCACGCCTTCACCGATTTCCTCAACATGAGCTGATGGGGACGGTCTCGATTCTTGGCGACGTGATTTCGCCAACTCTTCCAGCTCAAGAATGGGAATCCGAAGGGCACCTTCCCCGGTGAAAGTCCTCTTGGACACTCATATTCTTTTGTATTGGTTCGGAAAAGATACTCGGCTCTCCAAAAGGCAAACACGCACCCTTCAACAGGCCATCCCGGACAACCCGTTATTCATTGCGGACATTACGTTGTGGGAAATTGCCAATCTTCATTCCCTAAACCGTATCAGCCTGCATCTCCCTTTACGCGATTGGCTTGAAGCGGCTACCGCTCAACCCCTTGTCCAACGAATTGGGCTCTCTCCTGCTGTTGCCGCAACCGTTGCTGGGCTGCCTTCGACGTTTCATCGGGATCCAACCGATCGAATCATTGTGGCAACAGCCCAAGTGATTGGCGCTACACTCATGACCCACGATACCCGCATCATTGATGCTGATCTTGTCCCCATTCTTCACTAAACAGAAAACAAAGAGAAATAGATCGAGCTTTGGCGTCAGGCATGAGCATTGACTTTATTACTGAGTGAATAGGCTAAAAAGATCTGGAAGTACGTATAGGCAAAAGTAAGAAGACTCGGGTAAGAACAATCTTGATTAGATTCTATAGAAAATTTGAAATGGTATAATTGTTATAATTAGTAGTGTAGAGAGACAGCAGGAGGGGTGAGTGCTGTCTACGCCTAGAGCTAGCGCAACCACTGAGTTCGTTTACTGCTGAGAGGTAGATCGAATGATAATGAGTAGTTTTCTCATAGCCATGCTATTTACTTGGCAGGGTGCTCAGGAAATTATCCCGACAGGAGAAATAACTGAGAGCACAATTGTTCGGCACATTGTACATGTAGACCTTCCCAACACATCATCAGAACCTCAAGCCTCAAAGCCGTCACAGACGATCAAAGGATCTCAACAACCCACAACTGAAATTCCTTATGGGGAAATTTTCAATAAAGAAAGTGAAAAGCTTCCGTTCTATCTACAGCCTGAATTCGGTGGTCTGGATGGAAGCGATCATCGGCGTAAAGTTCGTCCCAATGCTGCCGGTCAACGACTGGACATGGATCAATACAACAAACAGGTTCGACCGTCCGTGGGACCATGAAATATGGCCAGTCTATTCGAATTATTTATGGTGTAAATAATCGAAAATAAAGGGACGTTCTTTTGTTCAGCGGCTCTTGCTTGAAACAGTCTAGGAAGAA
Organism: Nitrospirales bacterium; assembly: GCA_021604145.1. Taxonomy (GTDB): domain Bacteria; phylum Nitrospirota; class Nitrospiria; order Nitrospirales; family UBA8639; genus JAGQKC01. The sequence goes on along the minus strand of BQIX01000017.1, from coordinate 2,167 downwards.
GGATGAGCCGAATAAGATCAGTATTCGGCTCATTTTTTTATTGATTATGAGCCAATTATATGATTTAATCAGCTCATGGCATACAACTGGGAACAAGAGGACTGGCCTGATTTTCAGTACGATCTTACAGACATTGAGGACATACTGCTTGCTTTTGCCGAAAAAACCGGCCTGACCAGTGGCATGCTGAAAGGTCTGCCGGAGGATATGCAAACGGAGACCGTTATTGAAATGATGGTGTCCGAAGCCGTCAAGACATCAGAGATTGAAGGTGAGATTCTGAGCCGCAAAGATGTGATGTCTTCAATCCGCAAGAACCTGGGCTTGGGGGGTTCTGTGGGTCAGGTCCAGGACAAACGGGCGGAAGGCGCCGCTCGCCTCATGATCGATGTGCGGGATAGCTTTGCGAAACCATTGACGAAGGAAAAACTGTTTTCCTGGCACCGGATGGTCATGACGAGCAGCCGCGGTATTACGGCTGGTGCATGGCGCACCCATTCCGAACCCATGCAGGTTGTATCCGGCCCGATTGGAAAAGAGAAGGTGCATTTTGAAGCCCCACCCTCTAACCGGATACTGAAAGAAATGACGCGGTTTATTCGGTGGTTTAATACAACAGGTCCCGGAGGGAAAGAAGACCTTAAAAATCCTCTGGTGCGAGCCGCCATCTGTCATCTGTATTTCGAATCGATTCATCCATTTGAAGACGGGAACGGAAGAATAGGGAGGGCCTTGTCCGAAAAGGCATTGTCTCAGGGGATCGGTCGGCCTGTCGTATTAAGTCTATCGCGGGCGATCGAAGCCCGACGCAAGCAGTATTATGCCGCTTTGCAAAAGGGCCAACAGGATAATGAGATTACGAGCTGGGTAAACTGGTTTGTTACTGTCGTGCTTGAGGCACAGAGCCAGGCAGAAGAACAAATCGAATTTACTCTGAAAAAAACCATTTTTTTTGACCGTTTTAAGACTGACCTCAATGAACGGGAATTAAAAGTTTTGCGGCGGATGCTCGAAGAAGGGCCGAAGGGATTTGAAGGCGGGATGAATGCTAAAAAATACATGGCGATTACGGATACGTCGAAGGCCACAGCGACGCGTGATCTTCAGGATCTCGCAGAAAAAGGTATTTTTCATTCCATTGGCGGAGGGCGGAGTACTCGATATGAAGTTAAGCTATGATCCGGTTACGGGCAGTTTTTTGATTGGCGTACTACTTACTTGGTAAGGTATTCAGGTAAACATCTTCACATCGGTGGTACCTGAGAGCACCATAGTCCTGCGCGTCAGTAGAACCTCAAACCACAGAACCGTCACACATGTCAAAGGGTCTCAGCAGCCAACAGCTGAGTTTCAATATGGAAAAATTTTCAATAAGGAAAGTGGGAAGTTGCCGTTCTATCTACAGCCTGAATTCGGCGGTCTCGATGGAGGTGACTATCGACGCCTGGTTCGTCCCAATGCCGCTGATCAAAGACTGAACATGGATCAGTATAATAAGCAGGTTCGTCCACCAGTTGATCCGTGAATATTCGATTTAATTTCAAATGCTAAACAGGCCATCGAAAAATAAAGAGATAGATATGACAATGAAGACGCGGATCGTTCTGCTCATCCTATTATCTTCTGTTTTGCTTAACGTTCAACTTTGCTTTGCCTTTGATACCGGCATTAGCAGTATGGTGCGGATTGATAAGAACACATACTTGACTGTCAGTGATCGTAAGCATTCTCATCAAAAGAATGTCGTTGTAGCCAATACCCAACCGCGATTTGGAGTCGTGTCGGTCGAGAAGAAATGGGTCTCATACCATGATCTCTATGTGGCGTATCCTCTCATGATGACTAATATGCCACCTAATGATCTTGAGGCAGTCTGCACTCTTCCACAGCGTAAAGATGAACTACTAATAGCAGAAAGTGGGTTTGTAGACGGATTGTACGGACGTATTTTCCATATGCGTCTGAAAGAAAAAAAAGACAAATGGAAAGGGACATTCTTGTCGGCATTACGTCCCTTTCCCAGAAGAGATGCAACGTATTCCACCCCCAAAGCCGAACAAATAGAAGGGATGGCCTGCATTGAAACCCCGGATAATCAGATCATGGTCGTCCTGGCTTTACGAGGGGCAAGCAAAACACCAGGCATGTTAATTTGGGGGACGCTTGA